>NZ_JWSW01000073.1:0-74043 GCF_000828125.2 Rickettsia asembonensis
TCAACACTCCCTTTATGGCAAAAAAGAAAATATACATCTTTCCAAACTTTGCTTCTAGAGGTAATTTATACGTTGATCCGGTACTCGAATCCTCACGTACGTTTGTGTACGCTGCGGTTCGAGGTGAAGTGTCTCCTTTAAATTCCTCTCTATAAGCTGGTTTGGAAAGATATCTAATAAAAGATAAAGCCCATAAAAAAGAAAGTATGATTTATATTACTACTCCAAATCAAGCTTTAGCAAAATTACAAACAAAAGTGCAAGATTATATATATACTACAGGAGAAAAAATTTCTCTGGTAGATGAATTAATTAAGTTAAGAAGAGCAAATAGATAGTGTTTTCGGTTTATTTAAAATTTGATAAAATTATCTAAATATAGTATAGTATAGAACTTTTTATAATATTTAAAATTTTATGAGTAAGAAGCTTTATATTAAGACCTATGGCTGTCAGATGAATGTTTATGACTCCGTTAAGATGCAGGATTTGCTTTATCCTTTTGGTTATGAACCTACGGAAAATATTGAAGAAGCTGATGTTATTATCCTAAATACCTGTCATATCAGAGAGAAAGCAGCCGAGAAAACTTATTCTGAACTCGGTCGTATTAAGAAACTACAAGATACTAGAAAAAAACAAGGTTTAAATTCTGCAATAATAGTTGTAGCCGGTTGTGTTGCTCAGGCGGAAGGTGAAGAGATTTTCTCAAGAACTCCTTATGTCGATATTGTTGTCGGTCCGCAATCTTATTATAACCTACCAGAATTAATCTCAAAAGTCGTTAGACATGAAAAACATTTAATCGATCTTGATTTTGTTGAAGAAGTGAAATTTGATAATTTACCGGAACAATTATATCCGCAAGGTGCTAGTAGTTTTATATCGGTGCAAGAAGGATGCGATAAATTTTGTACTTTCTGTGTGGTGCCTTATACAAGAGGAGCTGAATTTTCAAGGAACGTAGAACAGGTTTACAGAGAAGCATTAAAAGTAGTTAGCAGCGGTGCTAAAGAAATTATGCTGCTTGGGCAAAATGTTAATGCTTATCACGGTAAAGGACCTGATGATAAGATATTTACTCTAGCCGATTTACTCAAACATCTAGCACAAATCCTAAATTTAGAGAGATTGCGTTATATGACATCACACCCGATAGATATGACTGATGATCTAATAAAACTGCACGGCACTGAACCTAAATTAATGCCGTTTTTACATCTTCCGGTGCAATCAGGTTCAAATAAAATATTAAAAGCCATGAACCGTAAGCATGATCGGGATTATTATTTTGATATAATTAATCGCTTAAGAGAAGCAAGGCCCGATATAGTTTTATCCTCTGATTTTATTATCGGTTTTCCCGGTGAAACGGATGAAGATTTTGAAGATACTTTAGATTTGGTCCGCAGAGTAAAATACGGTCAGTGCTATTCGTTTAAATATAGCCCTCGTCCCGGTACTCCGGGAGCGACTAGAACGGATCAAGTTCCGGAACACATAAAATCAGAGAGATTAACTATATTGCAAAAAGAACTAATGGCTCAGCAACTAGCTCTTAATGAAACTTGTGTCGGTAGTACTATGAAAGTTCTATTTGATCGTAGTGGTAAATTCGATGATCAAATAATAGGTAAAACTCCATACATGCAGTCTGTATATATCCAAAACCCTAATAAATCTTTACTTGGTAAAGTC
Source organism: Rickettsia asembonensis (assembly GCF_000828125.2). NCBI lineage: Bacteria > Pseudomonadati > Pseudomonadota > Alphaproteobacteria > Rickettsiales > Rickettsiaceae > Rickettsia > Rickettsia asembonensis. The sequence goes on from NZ_JWSW01000073.1 coordinate 1,699, forward strand.
ATTGATGTAAAAATTACTAAAGCTGTAATGAATAGCTTAAGTGGCGAGATAGTTTAATTATGTAATTTACATATTACAAAATAAATGTTATAAATAATAGCTTATGTATGTTATTATTTACAACATGATAAAAAGACATATAACATCGTTTGTAAAGCAATCTTTAAAAGATTTTTCTGCAGTTCTTGTTATTGGAGCGAGACAAGTTGGTAAGTCTACAGTAGTAAAACAATTATATGACGAAGGAATTTTTAAATCATATATTACTTTAGACGATATTTCGCAATTAGAAGCAGTAACTAATGATCCTCACGGATTTATAAAAAATGCAAGTTATCCTCTTGCTATTGATGAGATTCAAAGAGTCCCGGATCTTTTAAAAGCTATAAAAAAGTCAATTGATGAAGATAAGAGACCGGGGCGTTTCCTTTTAACCGGATCGGCTAATATTTTTTCTTATCCGGGAGTATCTGAAAGTTTAGCAGGGCGTGTTGACATAATACATCTTGAAGGGTTAAGTTTAGGAGAAATTTTAAATCAAAATAACCCTTCTTCTTTTATATTAGATATTTTTTCAGGAGCAACTATTCCTGAATTAAAAGACAAATGGACTAAAGAGTTAGAATATAAACCAAAAATAAATAACCAATCTTTAAATGAATATATTTTCTATGGCGGATTTCCGGAAGTTATATTAAAAAAGCAAGAAAGATTTCGTGAACGTTGGTTTTCTTCTTATCAATCAGCCTATATTGAACGAGATGTACGAAATATAAATAAGTTTTTAGATGTTGTTTCCTTTGCTAAACTTTTTCGCTTGATTGGTTTACAAAGCGGTAATTTATTAAATCAAAAAAATTTAAGCATTGAAATAGGATTAGATCAAAGAACAATATCAAGATATTTAGAGATTTTAGAAACAACTTTTCAAGTAAATCAATTAACGCCTTGGTTTAGTAACACACGTAAAAGATTAATAAAAACCTCTAAAATTTATATGAATGATTCAGGTTATGTATCGTATTTAAACGGCATAACAACTCCTAACTTATTGTTAAATAGCCCTTACTATGGAACAATATTTGAAACATGGTTATGGGCGGAACTTAGAAAAATATTAACCTTAACTACGGGTATAGAGCAAGCATTTTATCGTACGCATTTAGGAAAAGAAGTTGATTTTTTTTTATATAAAGGTGATGTATTTTGTGGCATAGAGTGTAAAGCCACAGAAACTATTCAGAGCCGGCATTTTACGGGTCTTAAAGATTTATCGGAAGCATTAGCCCCACGAATTATGCGTGGCATTATACTTTATAACGGCGATGAAATAATCAGTTTTTCTGATAAATTTCTTGCACTGCCTATAAAGTGTATAATTTAAATGCTCTTTATGTCATTCCCGCATGGCGTTGTTGCGTGGATCAATTTCACCTCTGTCATCCCGTGGTCAAGCCACGGGGTGACGCAGTAGGTTTTACCGGTCCACGCAACAACGTCTTCCCGCTTACGCAGGAATGACATCGGTATCCATGTGGGCAATACCTATATTCTATTATAATGTAAAAAAATATTATCTATTAAATGTATAAATCTCTATTTTTTTGTTTAAAAATTTTTACCGTACTTATTTTATTAGGTTGCGGGATTACTGCTTATATAATATATCACTATTTACGTGATTTGCCTGATTACTCGCAGCTTGCACGTTATTATCCCCCATCGGTAACGCGTATTTATTCCCGTGACGGTAAATTAATGGAGGAGTATGCTTTTGAACGTCGTGTATTTGTACCGATTAATAGTGTACCGAGTTCATTAATAGAAAGTTTTATTGCAGCTGAGGATAAGAATTTCTATAACCATCCGGGCGTCGATTTACTTGGAATAGTTAGAGCGGCATTTTTAAATATATCTAATTATTTACATCATAGGCGTATGGAAGGAGCGTCTACAATTACTCAGCAAGTGGTTAAAAATTTTCTGCTAACTAACGAAGTTTCTCTTGAACGTAAGATTAAAGAAGTGATTCTTTCTTATATGATTTCAAGAGTATTTACTAAGGATCAAATCTTAGAATTATATCTTAATCAAACATTTTTTGGTCGTGGTGCTTACGGTGTTGCGGTAGCTGCACAAAATTATTTTAATAAATCCGTAGAGGAACTTACTATTGCAGAATCAGCTTTTATTGCGGCACTGCCTAAAGCCCCTTCCGAACTTAATCCAGAGAGAAACTACGCTAGAGTAAAAGCTCGTCGTGATTATGTAATAGCACGTATGTTTGAAGATGGTTATATAACAAAAGATGCTGCGAAAGAAGCTATGGATAGCCCGATAGTTTTATGTAAACGAGCTAAAGAAGAAACTGTTACGGCAGATTATTATGCTGCACAGGTTATAGAAGAAGTAATTAGGATGTTAAATAGTAAGGAAGAATTTTATACCGGAGGTCTTACTATTATCACTTCTTTAGATGCAAAGATGCAGCAATTAGCTGAAAATTCTCTAAGAAAAGGTCTGAGAGAGTTTGATAGAAGGCGTGGTTTTAGAAAGCCTATAGCTAATATTCCTCTTGATAATTGGCAAGAGGAGCTAAAAAAACTACCGACTCCTCCATCACTTTTAGAGTATAAATTAGCTGTAGTTCTGGATGTGAACGATAATCATGCAGAGATTGGACTTATAGACGGTAGTAAATCTAAGATGCCTATTGCTGAAATGAAATGGGCAAGAAGTAATCTTAAATCAGTTAAGACCTTGCTTAAAAAAGGTGATGTGATAGTGGTTGAGCCTATAAAAGACGGCTATGCTCTTCGTCAAATTCCTGAGGTAAACGGTGCTATTATGGTTATGAACCCAAATACCGGACAGGTACTTGCAAGCGTCGGCGGTTATGATTTTTCCACAAGTAAATTTGATAGAGTAACTCAAGCACTTCGTCAACCGGGTTCTTTGAGTAAAACCTTTGTTTATTTAGCAGCTCTTGAAAACGGTATTAAGCCGAATCAGATTTTTAACGATGGGCCTATTGAGATTTCGCAAGGTCCGGGGATGCCTAGCTGGCGTCCTAAAAATTATGAGGGTAAGTTTTTAGGTGAAATTACTATGCGTACCGGTCTTGAAAAATCTCGTAATCTTATAACTGTAAGAGTTGCAACTGCCGTAGGACTTACAAAAATCGTTGATATAATTAAGCGATTCGGTATTAATAATGAACCAAAAAAAGTTTACTCTATGGTACTTGGTTCAATTGAAACCACACTTAGCAGAATGACTAATGCCTATGCAATTATTGCTAACGGCGGTAAAAAAGTTGAACCTCATTTCGTAGAATTAATTAAAGACCGTAACGGTAAAATTATTTATAGGCGAGATAATAGAGAATGTCTTTCTTGTAATGTTTCGGATAGCAATTTAGATATCGCAATATTAGAAATACCGAAAGAAGATATTTATAGAGTTACGGATGAAGCTAGCGATTATCAAATTACTTCGTTTTTAACCGGAGCAATAGATAGAGGTACCGGCTATGCTGCGAAGAAGTTAGGGAAAATTATCGGTGGAAAAACCGGTACTAGTAACGATAGTAAAGATACATGGTTTGTAGGTTTTACACCCAAAATAGTAGTAGGTAGTTATGTTGGTTATGATACACCGAAAGAGCTTGGAAAAAGAGCAACAGGTTCAAACGTAGTATTGCCGATTTTTATTGATTTTATGAGTAATGCTTATAAGGATGAGCCATCGCTGCCTTTCAAAGTTCCAGATTCAATTAAGCTAATCGCCGTAGATAGAGCAACCGGTAAAATTACACCAAGTGGTACGGTTATGGAGGCGTTTAAAGTCAATAATGTTCAGATGCTTGAGAATGAAGATATGATCGATAATCGTGATAATAATGATATTTTTGATTATGTGTCGAGCAAAGAAGATCAGTCTCAAGAGATTTATTAAACTGTATACTTGTTTAAGCCTATGTCATTCTCGCGGAAGCGGAAATGACATAGGCCACGTAACAATACCTCCTCGCAAGGCGTTGTTGTGTGGACCGGTAAAACCCACTGTGTCACCCCGTGGCTTGACCACGGGGTCCATAAAAACAATTAAAAATACTAAAATTATTAGTATTTTTAATTGGATCCCGTGGTCAAGCCACGGGATGACAGAGGTAAAATTGATCCATGCGGGCAATGCCTCGCGGGAATGATAGCGTATATAAGAAAGCTAACTACTTATTTATTCAGAATTTTAACCTATGAAAAAAATTATTTTATATCTAACTGCACTAATATCACTTACTAAACCTTTTATAACTAAAGCTGATTGTTTTTTAGTTAAAGAAAATGACAAGATTATAAAACAAGAAGGTAATTGTGAGTCTCGTTATGCTCCATGTTCAACATTTAAAATTGTCTTAAGCTTGATGGGTTATGATGATGGGTTTTTAATTGATGAAACTCACCCGAAGTTACCTTTTAAAGAAGGATATGACGATTATCTTGAAGTTTGGAAGCAGCCGCATATGCCTAAAGACTGGATAAAAAACAGCTGTCTTTGGTATTCACGTCTTATTACTAAAGAATTAGGTTATGAAAAATTCTGTGATTATATAACAAAATTTGATTACGGTAACCAAGATATTTCCGGTGATAAAGGCAAGAATAACGGCTTAACCAATGCATGGCTTTCTAGCTCTTTAGAAATTTCTCCTGAAGAACAATTAGCTTTTCTTCAAAAACTTGTTGCAAATCAATTACCTGTAAGCCTTAAAGCTCAGGAAATGACAAAAAATATTATGTTTATTGAAGATTTTGCAGATTGGTGGAAGCTCTACGGCAAAACAGGTAGTGGCAACCGCCAGATAGAACCGTAAAACTACAAGATCGTCAAATAGAGTGGTTTGTAGGTTGGTTACAAAAAAATGATAGAACAGTTTTCTTTGTACATTTCATTGAAGATACTAAACCTTATGATTCTTATGCAGGGCGACGTTCTAAAGAACCAGTGAAAGAAAAGCTAAAAGAATTGATAAATAAAGAATTGAAATAAATTTCAATTTTTATTTTCGAGGAACAACCAACAGTGAATTTGCTATTGGTTGTTGATTAAAAAGCAAGAATCTAAGTTATCTATACAGGAGTACCTTCGTCATCATAGGAGACTCCGGTCATATCTACCGTAGTATGATCGTTATGCTCTTCAGTATCGTTAGCAGCAAGTTTATTTTCAGCAGCTCTTTCAGCTTCAATTTTATCAATATATTGTTTTAATTTAGCTTTTTTTGCGTTTTTATTTCTAACATACCAAGTTAATCCTGCAACTATTGCTACACCTATAACGGCAATTCCAGCTATACCAATTTTTATATACGGAGCAACTAAGGAAGTATCGTTATCACTCTCATCAAACATATTTTCTTGATGGTTATAAGTTGAATTGAAAGCAGTATTAGTAAGGTTTGCTACGGTGTTATTAATTGTATTATTTGCTATTTCTTTCCAGCTTTCAGTATTATTGGGAGAGGTTAATATATCATGTATTGTATCATATAGATTTTGTAATGTATTTTCTTTAAACACCTCAAATATTTCACACCTATTATAATTTAGAGTCAGATAGTCTTCCATAGTATTATTCCTTGCTATATCAAGTATATACTCGGTAGTAGGATGCGGAATTTTAGCCATTGTAAGATTTGAATAAACCCTATAAAAATCTTCTTTACATGCTTCAATTGTAGAATTATCAAATAGAAAAGAGAAATTTTCGTATTTTGTTAATATATAATCATTTATATCATTTCCGCTAATAGTTGACGTAATAATAGCTTGAGTATCACTTAATGCTTCTTTTATCGTAAAATTTCCTTGAAATATCAAATCTGCAGAATTTTTATTTAATAAAGTGATTCCTAAATGCCTAGCACTTAGATCATTGTTCACTTTTATCACATATTTTTCAATAGTTTCGGTTATAAGATACTTTAGTGAGCCTAGGTTTAATATAGTATATTTTTTATCTCCCATTGTTGTTGGTCCATCGAAGCGTGCTTTGATAGTTGTTAGTAAGTGTAATAGATAGTAATTCATTTTGCTATTCCTTTGGATTTTTAAAATTGAAAGGCATGGTAAGCGGTACTTAGTTTGATAGTCAAGAAATTATTAATAAAAATTAATAATTAATATATAATCATTGTAATTAGATGAAAAATATGAAAATTATGTAAAATTCAATATCTCTTGAAGTATCTAAAGAAATGTTATAAAGTCAAAAAGTTCATAAAAATTTGAGGATATTATGCAAGTAGTAAAAGCTTTAGAACAAATTTTAGCAGATAGCTATGCGTTATATTTTAAAACACAGAATTATCACTGGAATGTAGAAGGAGCAGAGTTTAGAAGTCTACATTTATTATTTGAAGGACAATATGAAGATTTAGCTGAAAGCTTAGATGAACTTGCTGAAAGAGTGAGAAGTTTAGGTGCTAAAGTCCCCGCATTATCAAATTTAATAAAGCTTGCATCTATAGATGAGGCAAATCCAAACATAACAGCAAACGAAATGCTTAAAAGTCTAACAAAAGATCAAGATATTATTAGAGATACATTATATAAGGGACTCAAAGTAGCACAAGCAGAGGGCGATGAGGGGACGGCCGATATGATTATTGGACGGATTAAGGTGCATGAAAAAAACAGATGGATGCTGAAGAGTAGTATACTCTAGTGTCATTCCCGCGTAGGCGGGAATCCAGGGTAAAGCGAGATAAATCGAGCTTTTCAAAAAATCTTTAAAGTACTGGATTCCTGCTTCCGCAGGAATGACATAGACCTAAATATAACAAAACCAATAAAACAAAAATAAAATGGAACAATACGATGTAGCCGTTATAGGCGGTGGTCCTGGTGGATATGTTGCAGCAATTAGAGCAGCACAATTAAAGAAAAAAGTTGTATTAATAGAAAAAGAACATTTAGGAGGAGTGTGCCTTAATTGGGGATGTATACCGACTAAATCCCTGCTTAAATCTGCTGAGGTTTTTGAATATATAAAACATGCTAAAGATTATGGAATTGATTCTAAAGGTGCTGAAATCAACATTAAGAAAATAGTCGAACGCTCAAGAGAGATTTCAAATAAACTTGCAGGCGGTGTTAAGTTACTACTGAAAAAAAACAAAGTTACCGTAATAGACGGAGTAGCAAGCCTTGCAGGGAATAAGATAATAAATATAAATGATAAACCTATAGTAAAAGCAGATAATATTATTATAGCTACCGGAGCAAGATCTAGGGTTTTAAAAGGCTTTGAGCCTGACGGCAAGCAAATATGGACTTCAAAAGAAGCTATGATACCGCAGCATGTACCGAAATCTATGATTATTGTCGGCTCAGGTGCAATAGGTATAGAATTCGCTTCATTTTATAATAGTATTGGTGTGGATGTTACCGTAATTGAGGCACATAATAGAATATTATCTGCTGAAGATATGGAAATTGCCGGAATCGCTTATAAGAGCTTTGAGAAGAAAGGCATAAAAATTATTACAAATGCTAAATTAATTAAGCAAACAAAATCAAAAGATAAGATAGAAGTTGAGCTAGAGTTATCGGGTAAAACACAAAAATTACAAGCTGAAATCTTACTTATGGCAGTAGGTATTACGGCGAATACAGAAAATTTAGGACTTGAAAAGACCAAAATTAAAGTAGAAAACGGCTATATAGTTACTAACGGATTAATGCAAACTGTGGAATCAGGAATTTATGCTATAGGCGATGTAGCAGGAGTGCCTTGTTTGGCTCATAAAGCAAGCCATGAAGGTATTATTGCAGCAGAAAGCATAGCGGGCTTAAAACCCCATGCTATCAATAAGCATAATATACCGGGTTGCACTTATTCTTCACCGCAAATAGCAAGCGTCGGACTTACGGAAGAAGCAGCGAAAGCTTTAGGTTATGAATTAAAAATCGGTAGGTTTCCTTTTATGGCTAACGGTAAGGCTTTAGTAAGCGGTGATAGCGACGGCTTAATTAAAACTATATTTGATGCTAAAACCGGTGAGTTACTCGGAGCTCATATGATAGGTTCAGAAGTAACAGAATTAATACAAGGATATGTGGTTTCAAAAAATTTAGAAGGAACGGAGTTGGATTTAATTAATACTATCTTCCCGCATCCGACTTTATCGGAAATGATGCACGAGTCGGTGTTAGCTGCATTTGATAGGGCAATACATGTATGAACAAAGATAATTTAATCGAGAATTATGCAGTGGCGTTATTTAATAATGCTATGGTTGATAATATACAAGATAAAATCTTTGAAGAAATTACCGCTATAAATCGTATAATTACCGATAATTTTGATATTAGAGAATTCCTATTTTCTCCTATAGTAAATAAGGATGATAAAATTAATGTGGTTAATTCGTTAGTAAAAAATACTAAATTTAACAAAATAGTGAATAATTTTTTATTGTTATTGGTAAAAAATTCTCGTACTGCTATTTTATCTAATATAGTAGATGCTTATAATACTTTACTATATGAAAGTAAAAACATAAAGATAGTTCAGGTTATTTCTGCAAATAAGTTACAACCTAAAGAGCAAGAGTGGATTAAATCTCGTATAGAAAAAGAATTAAATCAAAAAACAGAAATATTATTTGATATAGATAGTACTATTATTAGCGGTATTGTAATTAAATATGATAGTATGCTGCAAGATTACTCAATTAAAGGTAGTTTAGAGAAAATAACGAAAGCTTTAAAGAAAGTTAGGGTTGCTGCTTGAGTACTATTGTCATCCCGCGGCTTGACCACGGGATCCATAAGCAATCTAAAGCTATATATTATTTTATCATTTTTAACTGGATCCCGTGGAGGAGCTATAGTATCAGACATTTTTCGTTTTATGTCATTCCCTCGTAGGCGGGAATCCAGTAAAGTAAAGCTTTTTTTAAAAGCTTTACTTTAAAAAAACTATGTAATAAAAAATCTTTAAAATTAAAGATTTTTTAATATGGATTCCCGCTTTCGCGGGGATGACATCGAGATTTTTAAAAAAAATGTCCGGTACTATAGGACAAGCCACGAGATGACAACGTGCATATTAGTAGGAGACGTAAACCACATGAAACTAAAGCCTATTGAAGTAGCTGAAATATTACAAAAGGAAATAGCTAATATTAATTGCTTGAGTGAACTTGAAGAAGTTGGGCAGGTAATCTCGGTCGGTGACGGTATAGCTAAAATTTATGGTCTTGCTAATGTAAAATCCGGTGAAGTAGTAGAGTTTAAATCCGGTGTTAAGGGTCTTGTTTTAAATCTAGAAAATGATAGCGTAGGTGCTGTAATTATGGGCGATGATAACCAAGTACAGCAAGGCGATAATGTCAAAAGAACTAAAGAAGTTTTAGAAGTACCAATAGGAAAAGCTTTGCTTGGTCGTGTTGTTGATGCTCTTGGTAACCCTATTGACGGCAAAGGCGATATTGCAAGTAAAGAGTACAGACATATCGAGATGAAGGCTCCGGGAATAATAGAAAGAACGAGCGTAAGCGAACCTATACAAACCGGAATAAAGGCTATAGATTCGTTAATTCCGATAGGTAGAGGGCAAAGAGAGTTAATAATCGGTGATAGACAAACCGGAAAAACGGCGATAGCGGTTGATACTATTATTAATCAAAAACAAGCTCATTCACTTACTAATGAAAGCGATAAAATTTATTGTATTTATGTAGCTATTGGGCAGAAAAGATCAAGTGTTGCACAAATAGTAAAAAAACTAGAAGATGCTGGAGCAATGGACTATACAATCGTTGTTTCGGCTACTGCTTCGGAAGCTGCAGCTCTTCAATTCATTGCCCCTTATTCTGCCTGTAGTATGGGCGAATATTTTCGTGATAACGGTATGCATGCACTTATTATTTATGATGATTTAAGTAAGCATGCCGTCGCATATAGACAAATCTCATTATTACTTAGAAGACCTCCCGGGCGAGAAGCATATCCCGGTGACGTGTTCTACCTGCATTCAAGATTGCTTGAGCGAGCTGCTAAAATGTCAGAGAAAAAAGGCAATGGTTCACTTACTGCTCTTCCTATAATCGAGACGCAGGCAGGTGATGTATCTGCTTATATCCCAACAAATGTTATTTCAATTACCGACGGTCAAATTTTCTTAGAAAGTGAGTTATTTTATAAAGGCATAAGGCCTGCCGTTAATGTCGGTATTTCAGTAAGCCGTGTTGGTTCTGCAGCACAAATAAAGGCTATGAAGCAGGTGGCAGGTTCGGTAAAGCTAGAACTTGCTCAATTTAGAGAGCTGGAGTCTTTCTCGCAATTTGGATCAGATCTAGACCCTGCCACTAAAGCACAAATCGATCACGGTAAAAGATTAGTTGAGATATTAAAACAAGCTCAATATCATCCTTTTCCGGTAGAAGAACAAATAGTAAGTATTTATGTCGGAACTAAGAAATATTTAAATGATGTACCGCTTCAGAAAGTAAAAGAATTTGAAGATAAAATGCTTACGGAGATAAGGTTAAATAAAAAAGATATTTTGGAATCAATAAAAAACGAGCAACGTATAACCGAAGAAACCGAGCAGAAACTAAAAGCATTTTTAGAAAATTTCGTTAAGGAATTTGTGAAAGCAGGTTAATTAGTGTTATGTTATTACCGTACTCTATGTCATTCCCGCGTAGGCGGGAATCCAGTTTAAAGCAAGATAAATCGAGCTTTTAATTTTAAAAATTTAGTATGTTTGTACTTTTTAATTACTGGATTCCCGCCTACGCGGGAATGACATAGGTTTATAAAGAAATAAAACTATATGTCAAATTTAAAGCAATTAAGAACTAGAATTAAAAGCGTTAAATCTACACAAAAGATTACTAAAGCAATGCAACTAGTATCAGCTTCTAAAATGGCAAAAATAAAAAGTCAAATAGCCAATTCAAATTTTTATATTGAGGCTATTAGTAAAATGATGTCCGATATATTATCAATTGATATGTATGAGCTATCTATAGAAGAGCAGAAATTTTTTAATACTATACCGAATAAAGCAAATTTATTGATAGTTATGACATCACAGCGTGGTTTATGCGGAACGTTTAATTACAGTATAATTAAGCAAGTTAAGAATGATATTAAAGAGTTAGAAAATAAAGGCGAACAAATAAAGCTTATCATTATAGGAAAAAAAGGTTATGAAGCACTAAAAAGGCAATATGCAAATTATATTGATAGTTATTTTGAGTTACCCAAAATTCATGATGAAAATCTGATGCTGCAAGTAAAACAAAAAATTATGTCGCTAGTCGCAAATCTAGAAGTTAGTAATTGTGTTATATATTTTAATAAATTTAAGAACGCAATGACTCAAATTATGACTAGACAACAGGTTTTACCGATAGAAAAATATCATGATGATTCTAAAATAGAGAATGACCATTATGAGTATGAGGGAGAAAATCTAATTTCTAATCTAATTAATTTATATGTGAATTCCCAAATAAATTATGCTTTACTACAAAGTAGAGCAAGTGAAGAGGGAGCTAGAATGACCGCTATGGAAAATGCAACAAATAATGCTAATGATTTAATAAGTAAATTAGTTTTAAAGTTGAATAGATCAAGACAGGCTATTATTACTACGGAGTTGATAGAGATTATAGCCGGCTCTGAGGCGGTGTAGATATAAGACTGTGTCATCCCGTGGCTTGACCACGGGATCCATAAAAAACAAAAAAGACTAGATCCCGTGGTCAAGCCACGGGATGACAAAACAAAAGAAAAAATTATGACAAAAAATATCGGTAAAATTACTCAGATTATTTCAGCGGTGGTGGATGTAAAATTTACGAATAACGGTGAGTTACCGGAAATTTTAAATGCTCTAGAGTGCTATAACGATAAACAAAGGATAGTGCTGGAAGTAGCACAACATATAGGCGATGATACGGTGCGTTGTATTGCTATGGATTCTACTGAAGGATTAGTGCGGGGTGTAGAAGTAATAGATACAGGCAGTCCTATTCGTATTCCTGTAGGTACTGAGACGCTTGGGCGTATTATGAATGTTGTAGGTGAGCCGATTGACGGTAAAGGAGACATTAAAAGCTCAAATATTTCTTCTATATATAAGTCTGCTCCTGATTTTACCAATCAGTCAACCGAGCGTAATATATTAGTAACCGGTATTAAAGTTGTTGATTTACTTGCTCCTTATACTAAAGGCGGTAAGATAGGATTATTCGGTGGTGCAGGGGTAGGTAAAACCGTGTTAATTATGGAGCTTATTAATAATGTAGCTAAGGCACATGGCGGTTATACGGTATTTGCAGGAGTCGGTGAGAGAACTAGAGAGGGTAATGATCTTTACCATGAAATGATTGACTCCGGTGTGATTGACCTTGAGAAACCGGAAAATTCAAAAGTAGCTCTTGTTTATGGACAAATGAACGAGCCGCCGGGAGCAAGGGCAAGAGTTGCGTTAAGTGGTCTGACCATTGCGGAAAGTTTTAGAGATATGAATGAGGGGCAAGATGTTTTATTCTTTGTAGATAATATTTTCCGTTTTACTCAAGCAGGTTCTGAAGTATCAGCGTTGCTTGGTAGAATTCCGTCAGCGGTAGGGTATCAGCCTACTCTTGCTACTGATATGGGAGAGCTACAGGAGCGTATCACCTCTACTAAGAACGGCTCAATAACTTCCGTGCAGGCTATATATGTACCGGCAGATGATTTAACCGATCCTGCTCCTGCTACTTCTTTTGCACATTTAGATGCTACAACAGTACTTAGCCGTCAGATAGCCGAGCTTGGAATTTATCCGGCAGTTGACCCGTTAGATAGTAATTCTCAGGTACTTGACCCGATGATTGTCGGTGAAGAGCATTATAGCGTAGCAAGACAAGTGCAGCAGATTTTACAAACTTATAAATCGTTGCAGGATATCATCGCTATTTTAGGTATGGATGAGCTATCCGAAGAAGATAAACTAACCGTGTCGCGTGCTAGAAAAATACAGCGTTTCTTATCACAGCCTTTCCATGTCGCTGAAGTATTTACCGGAGCTGAAGGCAAATTTGTTAATTTAGCTGATACTATAGTAGGCTTTAAAGGGCTTGTAGAGGGTAAATACGATGATTTACCAGAAGCTGCTTTTTATATGGTTGGAACTATGGACGAGGCTATAGAGAAAGCGAAAACTCTGAAGATGTAGTCATTGTCATCCCGTGGTCAAGCCACGGGGTGACATTAAGGATAAACCAAAATATGAACGAAACAACTCTAGTCAAAATAATTACTCCTTTAAGTATTGCATTTGAAAAGCAAGCTAAAATGGTAACAATGCCGGGTGAGGAGGGTATGTTTGGAGTGCTGCCGAATCACGCTCCGATGATTGTTAGTTTAAAAGCCGGTTTAGTACAGGTTTATATAGATGATATACACAACCCACAAATTACTTATCTTGTTTCCGGCGGTGTAACCGAAGTAACGGGAAGTTATGTTAACATAGCAATGGAAACGGCTATTAACGTTACGAATTTAAGTGAAGTGGAGATAGCAACTAAGCTTCTAGAACTTCAAAAACCTTTATCAGAACAACATTAATTTGTTTTAAAAATCTACGTTTTGGGATAAGGTTATTTTAATGTCATTGCGAGGAGGCAAACCCACTGTCATCCCGTGGTCAAGCCACGGGATGACAGTGGGTTTGCCTCCTCGCAATGACGATGTTCATTCCACATAATCAAGTGAGAAACAAATGTCAAAAGTGCATAATTCAGAATATCTTAAAGAACTATCAATTGATAATACTTCCTACAAAATTTACGATATAAATAAAGCGGCAAGTGATATCGAACTCCCCTTAAAAAAGCTTCCATATAGTTTAAGAGTGTTATTTGAGAATGTATTACGTTCTAATGGTTCAAAGCAAAACTTACTTGTATTTAAAGAATGGCTAAAAACTAAAAAATCTGATGCGGAAATAGATTTTATGCCGGCAAGAGTTTTGATGCAGGATTTTACGGGTGTGCCTGCTATTGTAGACTTGGCTGCTATGCGTGATACGATGAAGAAAATAGGAGGCGATCCGTTAAAAATTAATCCGCTTATTCCTGTTGATTTGATAATAGACCATTCCGTAAGCGTTGATTCTTATGCAGCTAAGGATTCATTTGATAAAAACGTGCAAATGGAAATGAAACGTAATATAGAGCGTTATGCATTTCTTAAATGGGGGCAGCAGGCATTTAATAATTTTAAAGTAGTGCCGCCTGGTACGGGTATTTGCCATCAGGTAAATTTAGAATATTTAGCAAAAGTCGTGTGGCATAAGGACGGGCTTGCTTACCCTGATAGTTTAGTCGGAACTGATAGCCATACAACCATGGTAAACGGTGTATCGGTGCTTGGTTGGGGAGTTGGCGGAATAGAAGCAGAAGCTGCAATGCTTGGACAACCTCTTACTATGATCCTACCGGAAGTAATTGGGATAAAACTAACAGGAAAATTAACAGGCATAGCTACAGCAACCGATATAGTTTTAACCGTTACCGAGATGCTACGGAAAAAGAAAGTAGTAGGTAAATTTGTTGAGTTTTTCGGTGAGGGGCTAAAAAATCTAACGATTGCCGACCGTGCTACTATTTCTAATATGTCGCCTGAATACGGTGCTACTTGTGGCTTTTTCCCGATTGACCAAGAAACTATAAAATATTTAGAGCTAACAGGTAGAGAAAAAACGCAAATCAAATTAGTAGAAAAATACGCAAACGAGCAGAATCTTTGGTATGATTTTGAGCATGAGGCAGAATATACCAAAATTTTAGAGCTAGATTTATCGAAAGTACAAAGTTCACTCGCCGGTCCAAAACGCCCGCAAGATAGGGTAAACCTAAATGATGTAGCAAGCAGTTTTAAACATGAATTACCGAATTTTGCTTTAGAAAATAAAGACATTGATAAAAAGTATGTTGTAGCAAATCAGAATTACGAAATCGGTAACGGCGATGTGGTAATTGCAGCAATTACTAGCTGTACTAATACTTCTAATCCTAGCGTGATGATTGGTGCAGCACTTCTTGCTAAAAAAGCACTAGAACAAGGATTAAAGGTAAAGCCTTGGGTTAAAACTTCTCTTGCTCCGGGTTCAAAAGTCGTAACGGAATATTTGAAGCTTAGCGGTCTTGATAAATATTTAGATGAATTAGGGTTTAATCTAGTAGGTTACGGCTGCACTACTTGCATCGGTAATTCCGGACCTCTAAATCCGGAAATAGAGGAAACTATTAACAAAAACGGGCTAGTTGTTGCTTCTGTTTTATCCGGTAATAGGAATTTTGAAGGGCGAATTAATCCACTTACTAAAGCAAGCTATCTCGGCTCGCCTATTTTAGTTGTAGCATATGCACTTAGCGGCACTCTTAATATAGATTTAAATAATCAGCCGATAGGAAAAAATATTTATTTAAAAGATATTTGGTCAAGCAAAGAAGAGATAGATGAAGTTATTGCAAATTCAATTAATTCCTCTATGTTTATAGAAAAATATTCCGATATATTTAGCGGAACGAAAGAGTGGAAAGATTTACAGATTATAACTAGCTCTACTTATAACTGGAATAAGAATAGTACCTATATTAATAATCCGCCTTATTTTGAGGATATAGGCAGCAAGAATAGTATAAAAGATATAAAATCTGCAAAAATTCTAGCAATTTTCGGTGATTCTATTACTACCGATCATATTTCGCCGGCAGGAAGTATTAGTAAAACCAGCCCTGCTGCTAAATATTTAACGGACCATCATATAGAGCCTCTAGATTTCAACTCTTACGGATCACGTAGAGGAAATCATGAAGTGATGATGCGTGGCACATTTGCTAATATCCGTATAAAAAACGAAATGTGTAAGGGAGTAGAAGGCGGCTTTACTATAAACCAATTAAGTAGTACGCAGCAAACTATTTACGATGTGGCTATGGACTATAAAGCTAATGATGTACCTGTAGTGATTTTTGCCGGTAAAGAATATGGTAGCGGTTCGTCTAGAGATTGGGCGGCAAAAGGTCCGCAACTGCTTGGCGTAAAGGCAGTGATTGCCGAGAGCTTTGAGCGAATACATCGTTCAAATTTAGTTGGTATGGGTATTTTACCGCTAACTTTTACCGGCAATAATACAAGATTAGATTTAAAGTTAGACGGTTCGGAAACTATTGATATTATAGGCTTAAGTGAACAAATAAAGCCTTATAATCCTGTTAAATGCATGATAAAAAAACAAACTGGCGAAACAAGAACAATCGATTTAATATTGCAAATATTTACGGATAATGAGATAAATTATATAAAGCACGGCAGTATTATGCATTTTGTGGTAGAGAGTTTGAAAAAATAACTATGTATAGAGTTAATCCAAGAGTAGATCTAGCATTTAAAAAAATCTTTGGAGTAGAAGAGAACAAAGATTTATTAATATCGCTTATTAATTCTATATTAACTAAGGAGAATCAAGTAAAAGAAGTAACTCTACTTAATCCATATAATCCAAAGAGTTTTTTAAACGATGAGCTTTCTGTTTTAGATATTAAAGCCAAAGGCGAAAGCGGTAAAATGTTTAATATCGAAATTCAAGTAACGGATGAAGCAAATTATGATAAAAGAGCTTTATATTATTATGCTGGACAGCTAAAAGAAGGTTCTAGATATTCAGAATTAAACAAAACGATAGGAATCCATATACTTAATTTTACTGGCATCACAAATATTGATAAATATCATAATATATTCAGGTTAAAAGAAGATGAAACCGGTTTGAAATATTTTGAGGATATAGAGCTACACACTATAAACTCAATAAGTTTGCTGATAACATCAAAGAAGAATTATCCGATATAGTAAAAAAAGTAAAGAATGCTTTAGATATATGGGTTACTTTTTTAACTCGAAATGATTTGCTAAATAAAGATAAGCTTCCTAAAGAATTAAACAGTAAAGAGCTAAAGAAAGCATTAAATGTGCTTGAAGTAATAAATTTAAGTGATGAAGAAAGAGAAGAATATGAAAATCGCTTAAATTGGCTTAGAATTGAAGCTAGTGCTGTTAAGAAAATGGAAGAAAAAACAATAGAAAAAATAGCAAAAAAGATGTTAATTAAAAAAAGACCTATAGAAGAAATTATGGAATTTACCGAATTACCTATGAAAGAAATACAAAGATTAAAAGATGAAATCTAAGAGGCTATCAGTAAACAAATTTTAACCGGTAATTTAATTCTTTTTTGCTGCAAATTATAAGATTTTTTTGAAATATGAATAATATTCCTACAAAAATCTTATCAATTTTCGCTAAAAAAGCTCTTTAATTACTAATTAAAGTTTATTTACCGATAACCTCTAATCAGTAAAAAAGGAAAAATATATGGACAAGCATCTTAAAGAATATACCGAGAGCGGTAAGAAAAACTTAATTGTAGTATATATATTATATTTATGCGGGGTAGTAGCACCGATATTACCATTAATTGGAGTATTTTTTGCATATCTTAATAAAGATAAAGGTGATAATTTTGCTACTAGTCATTACGTGTTTTTATTCCGTACTTTTTGCCTTGGGGTACTTGGGTGGATTGTATGTTTCATATTTACGTTTATCATTATTGGAGTAGTACTATACTTTACACTTGCTGTTTGGTATGTACTTCGTGTTGCCATCGGTTTTAAATATATGATAGAGGATCAAGCTTATCCGAACCCTATGACTTATTGGATTAAATAAGATGATAAAACTGAACGTAGACGGCTCTGAAATAGAAGTACCAGAAGGTAGCACCGTTTATCAAGCTTGTACACAAGCAGGTAAAGAAATTCCTCATTTTTGTTATCATGAGCGTCTAAAAATCGCCGGTAATTGCCGTATGTGCTTGGTTGAAATGGAAAAATCACCCAAGCCTATAGCTTCTTGTGCAATGCCGGTAAGTAACGGTATGGTTATTCACACCGATACGCCTATGGTAAAAAAAGCACGCGAAGGAGTGATGGAGTTTTTACTTATTAACCATCCTCTAGATTGTCCTATTTGTGACCAAGGTGGTGAGTGCGATCTACAAGATCAGGCTTTTAGATACGGTAAAGGTACTAATAGATTTTATGAAAATAAGAGATCTATTAAAGATAAATATATGGGACCGCTGATTAAAACAGCGATGACTAGATGTATACAATGTACAAGATGTGTTAGATTTGCAAATGATATAGCCGGAATAGAAGAAATGGGAGCTATCCATCGTGGTGAGCATATGGAGGTAACTTCATATTTAGAGCAAACGCTCGATTCCGAAATATCCGGTAATATGATAGATATTTGTCCAGTCGGTGCTTTAAATTCCAAACCTTATGCTTTTAAAGCTCGTAAATGGGAACTAAAACATACTGCTAGCATTGGCGTACATGATGCCGAAGGCTCTAATATTCGTATAGATAGTAGAGGCGATGAGGTAATGAGAATATTACCTCGTGTTAATGAAGAAATAAATGAAGAGTGGCTTTCTGATAAAAACCGTTTTAGTTATGACGGTTTAAAATATCAACGTTTAGATCGCCCTTATGTTAGAAAAAACGGTAAGTTAGTAGAAGCCAGCTGGAACGAAGCTTTAAAAACGATAGCAGATAAAATTAAATCTATAAAACCGGAGAAAACTGCTGCTATTGCCGGCTCTCTTACATCTGTTGAAGCAATGTTTATGCTAAAAACATTACTGCAAAAACTTGAATGTAATAATTATAGTGTTAATCAGTTTAACTATAAAATAGATACAAACGAGCGAGGAAATTATTTATTTAATACAACTATTGCCGGCGTAGAAAAGACTGATTTATGTTTACTGATCGGAGCAAATCCAAGACAGATAGCTCCGGTGTTAAATAGCCGAATAGGACAGAAAGTGCGTGCCGGTTCATTAAAAGTAGCAAGAATAGGTGAAGGACATAACCAAACTTATAGAATTCAGGATTTAGAAAGTGATATTAAGATTATTGAGGAGCTAGCTATTGGTACTCATGAGTTTACGAAAGCCTTAAAAGCAGCAAAATATCCGATGATTATAGTAGGTGACGGCGTATATGCAAGAGATGACGGATATGCTATATTGTCGCTTATTCATAAGATAGTGGCTGAATATAATATTATGCGTGATGACTTTCAAGGCTTTAATATGCTGCATAATCACGCTTCTATAGTCGGCGGTCTTGACATCGGTTTTAATACTCCTATTAAGCTTGAAGAGTTAGAACTCACTTACCTACTTGGAGCTGATGAACTCCCATTTGATAAGCTAAAATCAGCTTTTATAATATATCAAGGACATCATGGGGATGCAGGTGCTGCGAATGCTGATGTAATTTTACCTGCGGCTGCTTATACAGAGCAGAACGGAATTTACGTAAATTTAGAAGGAAGACCGCAAATAGCAGAAAAAGCAGTATCACTTGTAGGAACAGCTAAAGAAGATATAGAAATTATTAAAGAGCTTGCCGGTTATCTGAAAATAGATATCGGAATGAGTGATTTACAAGAAGTAAGAGCCAAACTTGCTAAAGAATATAAGATATTTGCTAATATTGATAAAATTACAGAGAATAAATTTGCTAAATTTAGCTCTAAAGATAAGTTATCAAAAGAGCCTATAACTACGGAACCTATTAATTATTATATGACTGATGTAATTAGTAAAAACTCGGTCACTATGGCTAAGTGTGTAGAGGCTAAGGAAGCAAGAGACGAGGAGGCGGCATGACAATAATGTCATACCGTGGCTTGACCACGGTATCCAGTAAAAATGTTGATATAGCGTGTATTGTACTACTGGATACCGTGGTCAAGCCACGGTATGACACTGAGGTACTCTCATGCTAGAACTCTTTTTTGAATATATTCTCCCGTTAATTATAATCGCTCTAAAGGTGGTGGCGATCACTATACCTTTAATTTTATGCGTTGCGTATTTAACATATGCAGAACGTCGTGTTATTGGATTAATGCAGCTACGACGTGGACCGAATGTTGTTGGTCCGTTTGGATTACTTCAGCCTATTGCTGATGCGGTTAAGCTTTTATTCAAAGAGCCGATAATTCCAACCAATTCCGATAAAATATTATTTATTTTAGCACCGATGATAACTTTTATATTAAGTTTAATCGGCTGGGCAGTTATACCTTTTGCAAAGGGCGTAGTTCTTGCAGATATTAATGTCGGTGTTTTATATATCCTTGCTATATCATCTTTAAGCGTTTACGGCATTATTATTGCCGGTTGGGCTAGTAACTCAAAATATGCATTCCTTGGTGCTATACGTTCCTCGGCCCAAATGATTTCTTATGAAATATCTATGGGACTCGTTATTATTACTGTGTTACTTACTACCGGTACTCTCAATTTAAGTGGGATTATTGAAGCACAAAGAACAATGCCGTGGTGGATTGATTTAATGCTACTACCTATGGGTGTCGTGTTTTTTATCTCAGTGCTTGCCGAAACAAATAGGTTACCTTTTGATTTACCTGAAGCAGAATCTGAGCTAGTCGCAGGCTATAATGTTGAATATTCCTCTATGGGATTTGCTTTATTTTTCCTAGGTGAATATGCTAATATGATATTAGTTAGTGCAATGACTACGACTTTCTTTTTAGGAGGTTATTTACCGCCCTTTAATGTATCATGGTTAGATTGTATTCCGGGGTTCTTTTGGTTTGTATTTAAGGTCGGATTCTTATTGTTCTGCTTTTTATGGATTAGAGCAACCTTGCCGAGATATCGTTATGACCAACTAATGCGTTTGGGGTGGAAAGTATTTTTACCTCTAACTTTGTTTTGGGTGGTGTTAGTGTCGAGCGTGCTTGTTTATACAGATAATTTGCCGAGTGTTTAGAGGGGGAGAGTATCATTGTTCTACATTGTCATCCCGTGGCCCCGCCACGGGATGACAGGTATTTTTTTAATATTATGATAAACTATTTAAAATCATTTTTTCTATATGAGATAGTACGTGGGATGGCTTTGACCTTAAAGTACTTCTTTAAGCCCAAAGTTACCATAAATTATCCTTATGAGAAAAGTCCTGTTAGCCCTAGATTTAAGGGTGAGCATGCACTGCGTCGCTATGAAAACGGTGAAGAGCGTTGTATTGCTTGTAAGCTTTGTGAGGCAATTTGTCCGGCACAAGCGATAGTGATTGAAGCGGACGAACGAGATGACGGCAGTAGACGTACCACTCGTTATGATATAGACATGACAAAATGTATTTATTGCGGGTTATGCCAAGAAGCTTGCCCTGTAGATGCGATAGTTGAAGGACCTAATTTTGAGTTTGCAACTCTAACTCATACGGCACTTATTTACGATAAAGAAAGATTACTGCAAAACGGTGACAAATGGGAGCAGGCACTAGCTAGTAAATTACATAAGGATTATGAGTATAGGTAAATTACTATAGTACTGGATAGTTTTTGAAAATCCCTCGTCATTGCGAGGAGTTGCGTTAGCAACGATGCGGCAATCTCATAAGATAATATAAATAAGATAATATAAAAAAACTCCTGAGATTGCCACGCCGGCATAAATGCCGGCTCGCAATGACGAGTCTTTTATAAACTGTCCGGTACTATAGAATTACGCAAGCGTTACGATATCTTTAACCGGCACAACGGTTATATTGCTTTCTAATTGATATTTTCTTGTTCCGGGATATATAATAAATAATTCATCTAATTTTAAATATTCCATTGCTTTATGCATCGAAGAAGTAAGAGTAGGAGCATCGCTAAATTTAAGCTCAAAACCCAGCTTTAAACCTTTATGTCTTATAAATAAATCTAGTTCTCCTTCTTGATGTATCCCCCAGTAATAACAATCCTCACTGCGTTTATTAAAAATACGTATTATTTGCTCTAGAGCAAATCCTTCAAAGCTTGCTCCTAGTTTTGGATGTCTTAATAATTGCTCAGGTGAATAAATATCAATTAAATGGTGAAATATACCTGAATCAGTAAAATATATTTTAGGTCGTTTTTTCTGACGTTTAGAAATATTTTCAAACCAAGGATATAATTGACGTACCATAAAAGTACCGGATAAAATATCTAGATAATTTTTGACAGTATGATCACTTACTGCTAAAGACTCCCCAATTTCAGAAGCATTAAAAATATTTCCGTGATAATGAGCAAGCATAGTCCAAAAACGACGTAATGTAGCAGGCGGAATAGAGAAGCCAAGGTTTGGAATATCTTGCTCTAGAAAAGTCCTAATATATTGTTCTAACCAATCAAAGCCTGTTTTTGGATAGAGATAACAATTCGGAAATCCACCGAATAGATGTAATTGTTCTACATTATCTACTTCTAATAAAGAAAAAGGATGCACTTCTATATAAGCTATTCTGCCTGCAAGTGTTTCTGACGATTGTCTAATTAAATCTTTTGAAGCACTACCGAGTATTAAAAAACACTGCTCTGTATCTTTATCAGCTAGAACCAGCAAAATAGGAAATAAATCCGGTAATCTTTGAATTTCATCAATAATAATTAAACCTTTTTTACCTTCAAGTGCAATATACGGGTTTTCTAAAGCAGCTAAATCTCTTATATCTTCCAAATCAAAAAAATGTATTTCTTTTTGTCCTTTCGCAAATTGACGGGCTAAAGTAGTTTTGCCGCATTGCCTTGGTCCTAAAAGAGCTACAATTTTATGACTTAAAAATTGTGTTGTTATCTTTTCTAAATAATGAGGGCGTTTAACAATAGCTTTCATAAATTATAATTTTATCTTTAAAAAGATTATATCATGAAATTTCGAATGCAAGGTTCGAAATTTCATAAACTTTTGTAATTCACTATAAGTATTGCTTTTTTTGCTTGGCTTTTATAATTATAAACGATTATAAAATACTGAGAAATTATGCTTATAAAACAGATTTATAGTATGGTAGTTTGTTTTGTTATTACTATAGTTTTATTGATAACGCTTTCTATTACATTTAATGCCTTCATTACACTATTCCTACCGGAATATACTAATAAAGAGGAACTTATAAAATATAGTACTAATGAGCAATATTTAAAGCTAAAATCATATGATAAGGATTTATATGAACAATTAAAAGGGTTGCCTCCAAAGGAGCTAGAAGAAAAGAGAATTAGTTATAAGAATGAATATATAGAAGTTACTAAAGCACGTGCTGTAAGTACAATAATTAATTGTTTAATTTGGATTATAGTTAGCCTTATATTTTTTATTGTACATTGGAAAATTTATAAAAATACTCAAAACAATAATAATTAATCCAGCTGTAATGTTTGTGCAGATTTTATGGAATTTTCTAGGTGAGAGGATAGAAGAACAATACCTCCGCTATTTGCTTTCATAACAATTAAATTATTTAGCAAATCTCTATTTTCTTTGCTTAAATTAGTTTCAACTTCATCAAGTAGCCATAAGTCAGATTGGCAGGCAATAAGTCTTGCTGCGGCTACGACTTTCTGCATTCCGCTAGATAAACTATAGCATTTTTCATCTAATAAATTTTGTAATTTAAAGTAATGAATAGCAGCGTATAAGGTTTCAGCGGAATTATAAATTTCTGACCAAAATTTTAGATTCTCCAAAACAGTCATTTCGGATTTTAGACCTAAATTATGACCGATATAATTGCAGTATGGTTTAGGGATATTGTTGATATTACTATTTTTATAGTAGATATTACCGCTACTCGGTTGCATAATTCCTGCTATCATTCGCAGTAGTGAGCTTTTACCGCAACCATTAGCTCCTTTTATATAGGTGATACAAGAAGGAAGAAAAGTGATACATAGATCAAATAAATTTCTTTGTTCTATATTAAATTGTAATTGATGAAGTAATAGCATATCATGTGTCATACCGTGGCTTGACCACGGTATCCAGTAAAATTATTAGTATTTTAAATTGTTTTTTTTGGATACCGTGGTCAAGCCACGGTATGACATCGAATGCGTTTCTCAATCCGTGCCACAATGTTTCTTCGCAATGACGCTAATTTTTCAAAACCTAACTAACAAACTTTCTAGCGATAAACGAAATACATTTAAAATAGAACTGGGCATTAGACCAAAGTAAATAATCAATAATATTAAAGGAGCTATTGAGATTATTTCATATTTATATAAATCTCTGAAATGCATAATTTCTTTATTGGTAATTTCACCAAGCATAACTTCTTTATATAATTTCAGCATATAAACCGCCCCAAGGATTATGCCGAGAGCCGCTATAAAGGTTGCTATTACGTTCACCTTATAAATCCCAAGCAAGCTTAAAAATTCTCCGATAAATCCACTAGTTCCGGGTAGCCCGACAGAACCAAGCATTGCAATCATAAAAAATGTGGCAAGCACTGGCATTTTACTTGCTACACCGCCGTATTTAGCTATTTCTTTGGTGTGCAATCTTTCATATAAAGTACCGACTATTAAGAATAGGCATGAGGAAATCACGCCATGGCTAAGCATCTGAAATATTGCTCCGCTAATCCCGGTTTCGGTAAAGCTAAAAATACCTATCGTAACATATCCCATATGTGCAATTGATGAATAGGCTATCATCTTCTTCATATCTTTTTGAGCAAGAGCAACAAGGGACGCATATATTATAGCAATAACGCTAAGGTAAATTACATAAATTGCAAATTCTTGTGATACACTTGGAAATAGTGGTAGTAATACTCTTAAAAAACCGTAGCCGCCGAGTTTTAGCAGAATACCGGCAAGAATAACCGAGCCGCTGGTTGGAGCTTGTACGTGTGCATCGGGTAACCAAGTATGAAATGGAATCATAGGAATTTTAACGGCAAAAGCAATAAAGATAGCCCACCATAAAATTTGCTGAGCAAATAACGGGATGTTATAGGTAAGTTTAGAAATATAGGTTAAATCAAAACTATGAATTTTGCTATAAATATAAATTAATGAAAGTAGGAAAAATACTGAACCAAAGAAAGTATATAAGAAGAATTTAAGAGCTGCATATATTCTATTTTCGCCACCCCATACGCCTATAATGATATACATCGGCACTAATATTGCTTCAAAAAAGAGATAGAATAATAATAAATTTACTGAGGTAAATGCCCCTATACAAAAAGATTCCATTAATAAAAAACATACTAAATATTCTTTAATATATTTTTTAACGGTAAATAAGCTTCCGATTATACAAATAAGAGTAAGAAAAGAAGTTAGAGCCACAAAAAATATTGATATACCGTCAACGCCAACATGAAATTCAAGCCCGATTTTATCAAGCCAAGCATAGCGTTCAACAAATTGATAAGCGGGGTTTGAGGAGTCAAACTCTATTAAAATATAAATAGTTGAGATGAATGTTAAAACAGAACTAAGTACTGCAACATACATTACATATATCGCTTTATCTGCCTTTTTACTTTGACTAATAAACAGCAAAATATATAGCACGCTTATTAGCGGCAGGAAAATACTGATAGATATAATAGGTAATTCTAACATTCTTTTAAGATTTTATGAGTTTTGCCGTCATTGTAAGCGGGTATTGTTGTGTGAATCCCCGGTCGTCATTGCGAGGAAAAACTGTAAGTTTTGACGAAGCAATCCAGTAAAAAATTCTGTAAATCAGAATTTTTTTATTGTTTTTCTGGATTGCTGCAGCCACTTCGTGGCTTCGCAATGACGATCTATAATATCCACGCAACGATACCTCCTCGCAATGACAGTTTTAGTTTTTAATTCCATAAGTATACTAGCCTTTCCAAACGAAAACGCTAATTACAACAACAATAAACGATACAATATACAAAGCATAATTAAAAACATATCCTGTTTGTGTTTTGCAGGTCAAGACGCTAAAGCAATTAACGACTCGTGAAAAACCGTTTGGTCCAAAACGATCGATTATTTTCTGATCGCTAAGATAAAATAAAGAAGCTAAATAGTTAATAGGTTTCACAATTAAGAAATTATATATTTCGTCGAAGTAATATTTGTTATGTAATATATTGGTAATTAGTCTGAAATGTGTTGAAGTCGTTATTCCGTGGCCCCGCCACGGAATGACAGCACCGATAACAATCCCAACTATGCCAACTGCCATAGGTAGTAGCTTAATATATAAAGGCGGGTGGCTAATTAGTAGTTTATAAATATGTAAATTAAATAGACTTTCATGGAAATAGCCGTTTGGTTTGTCCATAGAAAGTAAATAATAGCCGATCATACCGCTAAAAAAGCTCCCAGCGACAAGTAATATAAGAGGATTATTCATTATTTTAGCCGGTTCATGGGCATGCTCAAAAACATCTTTTTCTATCTTAGTTTTACCATGAAATACCAACATAATAATTTTCATTGAATAAATAGCGGTAAGTATTGCTGCCACTATCCCAAAAATGAACATAAACGAGCCGCTACTATAGGCTGCTTCTAAAATCGAATCTTTAGAGTAAAACCCTGCCAAAGGATAAATACCTATCAATGCAAGTGAGCCGATTAAGAAATTTCCGTAAGTTATCGGCATTTTATTTCTTAAATCACCCATTTTAAAAATATCCTGCTCATGAACTGCATGTATTATACTGCCGGCTGATAAGAATAATAAGGCTTTAAAAAAGGCATGAGTTACTAAGTGAAATATCCCGCTATTATAGGCAGATACCCCGCAAGCCATAAACATATAACCAAGCTGGCTACAGGTAGAATAAGCAATAATCTTTTTGATATCGCTTTGCATAATAGCAATGCTTGCGGCAAAAAGACAAGTAACACCGCCTATTATTGTAATAAGCTGTAGAACTAAAGGGCTATATTCAAACAAATACGAGCAGCGTGCTACTAAGAATACTCCTGCCGTTACCATGGTTGCTGCATGAATAAGTGCGGATACCGGAGTCGGTCCTTCCATCGCATCAGACAACCATACATGTAAACCGATCTGTGCAGATTTACCCATACAGCCGATGAATAATAACAAGCAAATAACATCTAGAATAGAAAATTGTAAAAATATTTTTGTATTAGATAATAACTCTGCAGATGAAAATACATCTTTGTAATTTGCCGAACCACAATAAACAATAATCGTTATTATGCCTAAGATAAAGGCAAAATCGCTGGCTCTATTAGTTATAAAAGCTTTAATCGCTGCTTTATTGGCGGATTCTTTTGAATACCAAAAACCAATTAGTAAATATGAGCAAACGCCGACGCCCTCCCAACCAAAAAATAACTGTAAGAAATTATCAGCTGATACTAGTATTAACATAAAAAAAGTGAATAAAGAAAGAAAAGACAAGAAGCGTACAATCCCCTTATCTTCCGCCATATAGCCAAGCGAGTAGATATGCACGACGCTAGATACCCATGTTACGGCTATAAACATTATGCTAGTGAGCTGATCGATATAAATAGACCAATTTACTTTAAAATTGTCAACCTCAATCCATGGTAATAATTTAATATGGATTATATTTCCGTCTAAGCCCGCATCGCAAAATATTATTAATGAGAATAAGGCAGATAAAGATAAGAAGCCGGTTGCAATTATTTGAGCTAATTTTTTATCTATTGTCTTTGCGAATAACCCGTTTATTACGCTAGATGTAAGCGGTAACATGATGATCATTATGGCAAGATTTTGATACATCTCACCCCCTCATCTGATTAATGTCAGTGATTTCAATTGAGCCTTTATTACGGAAATATATTAGTAATATCGCAAGTCCTATTGAGGTTTCGGCAGCTGCTACGGTTAAGATTATAATACTAAAAATTTGTCCTGATAATTCTTGCATATATATGGAAAATGCAACAAAATTTATGTTAACTGCAAGCAGCATTAACTCAATGGACATTAATATATTGATAATATTTTTGCGATGCATAAATAATCCAAACATCCCAATAGTAAAAACTAAGCTGCTTAAGATTAAATAATGATTAAGCGAAATATATTCATTCATATTTAATATTCTCGACACCTTTATTTAGAGTAGGCTTTGTCATCAATACAACATTACTTTTATTATGGGAGAGTTGCTTTATAATATCTTGATGTTTTACTCCTTCACGTTTTTTTAGTGTTAACGTAATACATGCAATCATAGCAACAAATAAGATAAGTCCCGCCATTTGAAACGGTAGCATAAAATCAGTGTAAAGCACGTTACCTATTGCTTTAGTATTTGAGATACTATCTGTTATGGCAAACGATACATCCGAACTGAAATTAATATTTTTAGTGCCAAGTAAAATAATTGTTACTAAATCAGCAAACATTATTAGAGCTATAAAAATACTTAAAGCAAGATTTTCTTTTAACTGTATTATTGTCTTATTAAAATGCATATCTAGCATCATTATCACAAATAAGAATAATACTGCTACAGCTCCAACATAAATCACTATCAGCATCATAGCTAAAAATTCTGCTCCAAGCAAAATCATAAGTCCTGCACCGTTGATAAATGCAAAAATTAACCATAATACCGAATATACGGAATTTTTGCTTAAAACAACGCATAAGCTACTAATAGTTATTAATGTTGCAAATAAATAAAAAAATATGAACATGAGTTATTTTGTGTTTTTGAGTACCGCTTACATCGTCATCGATGTCATTCCCACGTAGGCGGGAATGTATAAAATGATCCATGCAACAATGCTTACAGTCGCTCGCAATGACGAAATATATATTACACCAACAAAGCATTAGAAGAAAATTTCTCGATCATCGGAGTAAATAAGCTTTCTAGTTCTTTGCATATTTCTTCTTTATTTTCTACTTTTTGACCTTCTTTACTTAAAGTTAATTCGCCTTTTTCTACATGACCAAGTACAGCCTCAATGATTGCTTTTTTATCATGTTTACCGTCCATATATCTAAGTGCAAACTTCTCAAAAAAATTAACGCCGATAGGTTCATGTTTTAAATTTGTAACCCACATAGAAGGTGTATGGGTTGCTTGATGTATCACCATTTTTGTTGTTTTAGGTTTATCAAGCTCAGGGTTATTTCGATGCTTCTGATTTGTAATACTAATATAACCTTGTAGTACTAGCTTCATTGCATTATTTAAAAGCTCAGCTTTAATTTCGTTTAATTTAGTATTATGTAGCTTTTTATTGGCTTCAGAGGTTATTTTCTCAAAGCTTAACGGATTATTTAGATTCTCGCTGAAAGTGTATAAAATAGCTTTTATGTAAGGCGAACTAGTTGTTAAATTAGAATCTTTATTACCGTTTAAGAAGAATTTTAAGGCTTCGGAAGCATTATTAAGATCTACTTCTTTAATCGGCTTTTCAGGCACTATATTAAAGATCATATTAAATTTCGTTATATCATCATTATTAATATTTCTATTAATTTTCATATCACTATGACATAGTAAGGTGGTTCTAAAACGACGATTCGTAATGAAATCCATATATTGTTCAGTTCTAACTATATCGTTCACCGCTTTTAACTGCTCTACTACTTTTGGTGGCATATTACCAAGATACATAGTCGAAAGATTACAATCGGCTAAATATTGTAAATTGTGCTTTCTTGCTTCATTCATAAATTCATGGAAGTAGAATTGAGCATTTTCTTCTTCTAGATGATCATGACGTAAATAATGATCGGTTTGTTTAGCAAGCAGCCCTGCTTCGGTTTTTAATACTTCTGCATAAGGAGTTTTAGAGTTTTCTAAGCTATCCTTAACAAATTCTAGTAACAATCTAGATTGAGCTATTCTATCACGTACATTTGCAAATGAACTAGAATGATACATCATCATATCTCTAATAGTACGGACCATATTCCAGCCAGGGAGGGTATTATAGCTAATATATGCTATTCCGTTTGAACTAAGATTTTTATTACAAACTTCAAAAATTTTATCTCTAACGGTTTTTGGTACCCAAGAAATTACGCCATGGCAAATTATATAATCAAACTTACCGAAAGAATCATCAATATCGGTTATCGAGCAATGATGGAACTCTATATTTTTTAATCCTAGTTCTTTAACATTTTTATTTGCTTCGTCAATTTGTACCTTAGACAAATCAACCCCAACAAAATGAGCTTTTGGATAAAGAACTGCATGTGGTATTAAATTACCCCCTGCTGCACAACCAAGCTCTAATATTTTTGCATTCTCGACTTCAGGAGCATTCACACCGAAAAGATTTGCAAGTGTACTTAAGTGATAAGGATTTGTAAGAGCATATGGGTAGCTTTCATACGGCACTTCATCATAAGTGTTATGATTTGAAACCGCACCATTTAGAACAGGCTTGGTAGTTTTAGCCGTTTTATCATGACCGTTAAGAGTAGAAGAAGAGTTAGTAGCTTTTGAGGACATATTTTTTCCTTATATAGTTGGATTATTCATGTCATCCCACGGCTTGACCGCGGGATCTTGTATCACAGGCTGTGTTCTGAGATCCCGTGGTCAAGCCACGGGATGACATTGCAGCTTTCATATAAATATTTCACAGAATTCTTAAAATGGCAATCTATAAGTAAATCCTACACCAAATTCTCCAACGGCTATAGTTTTTTTGATATGATTTGCCGGCACGAATTGTCCTGTTTTCATATCAAGCGTATCATAATTAATTCTTACTCTATATGCCGTTTGTAATTTTACGGTTGCATCAATACTTAAATTTGAAGTTACATCTTGTGAGACTCCAAGACCTGCTTGCCACGCAACACAATTTTTATGAGTTCTTCTTACTTTAAAATAATCACCATTTATAACACTCCACTTAGAGGAGGTAGGCTTAACTTTTACTTGTGCTATTCCACTTCCAAGTATTACAAAAGGCGTGAAAGTTTTTATTTTTTCTAAATCATAAATAAGATTTAGCATATATATATTTGATAATACTTTAGTATTATCCGGGGTTTTAGGAATAGTGAGACCATTACTTAAATTTTGCTGAGGTAATATGTAATGCAGATGATATTTAGGTTGATAAGTTGCTGAGAATTCAATAGCTATCTGTGGATATATTATATAGCCTATTTTTCCGCTATACATACTTGATTTTTTTAAAATTATTTCGGTATTTGAGTGTTTATGTCGGAATTTACTAACGACCGGTTCAACTATTCCGCCTTCTGCTCCTATATAGAACCCTGTTTCTTTTGCAAAAGCAATGTTATTAAAAATGATGATAGTAATAAAAAATAATTTTAGTAATTTAGTCATTATAATTGCTTAAAAAATAAAAAAATATTATATACCCCCTTTATTAATGGTCAATCATATTTTTTCTAATTATGGAAGCAATTATACCAAATAGTAATAAAGTAATAGTTACAATGAGCGAAACATATGCCGGAATTGCTATATAATGATGAACAAATATTTTAAAGCCAATAAATATTAAAATTAAAGCCAAAGAATATTTTATATAACTGAAACGTTCTACGATCTCTGCTAAACAAAAGAATAAGGCTCTAAGACCTAAAATAGCAAAAATATTTGAAGTATAAATTATATAAATATCATTAGTAATTGCAAATATTGCCGGTATACTATCTATAGCAAAGACTAAATCTATTGCTTCTATCAGTATTAGAGATATAAAAAGAGGGGTAAAATATAGTTTATTATTACGTTTAACAACAAATTTATCCCCTTCAAGATTAGGAGTAATATTTAGATTTTTTACTATTGACTTGTAAATATAAGAATTCTGTATATCAAAAGTTTTATGTGATACATAGAAAGTTTTTATACCTGTAGCAATAAGTATTACGGCAAAAATATATAATAACCAGGCAAATTTATTTATAAGAATAATACCGCCGTAAATCATTATGGCTCTGAATATTATTACGCCTATTATACCAAAAAATAAAACACGATGTTGATATTTCCCGGGAATTTTAAAAAATTGGAAAATAATAGAGATAACAAAAATATTATCAAGGGACATAGCTTTCTCAATGAGAAAGCAAGTATAATATTCACGAGCATGTTCTGCCCCCGTATTATAGTAAACATAGATACCGAATAAACAAGCTATTACAAAATAGAAAAGACTAAAAAGTACGCTTTCTTTAAAGCTCATTACGGTATTTTTTTTGTGTACTATTCCCAAATCGAGAACCAGTAAAGCAGCGATTACCGTATAAAAAATAATCCAACTCATTTATTTATCTCTTCATTTTATATTGCATGTGGAAATATAGTCCTCCACCAAACATAACTCTTAGCTGGAATCTGATAGTATTTTCTCCTTGTTTTAAATAAGGTTTGATATTAATAGGATTGTTTCTACTAATAGGTTGATTATTAACTTTAGCTTGTAATGCTTGACCTTGGTCATTTCCATTGTTACAGTACCTTTTCTCATCTAGAGAATTAACGTCAGTGGGGAGGCTAAGTAGCTTTGTGCCGTTGACATATATTAATGTGCAATCATCGTACCATAAATCTTCTACTCTAAAATACTCAATATCGTCCATTATTGCATCTAAAGTTACTTTGAATTCTACAGTATGCAATATTGTATTGTCCGGTTCATCTTTTGCTTCTATAAATGCCCCATCCTTTGGAAATGCCATAATGCTTCCCTGCGATACCGGTTTTTTGTTTAAGATATAGTCACCTATTTTAGTTACCGGATTATAAGGGGTCTCAGGTAATTGGCTTGATGGAAAGTCGTTATGACCGACTTTTATAGGCAATCCTGTAGATTTTCTACATCCGACATTTTGACCTAAAGGTTCAAATTCAACAACTTTTCTATCAAAGTATGATAAACAATGGCGTTCTAAAGGTTTACTAGGATCAATAACTATCCAATTCGTCGGGCATCTTCCTATTGCAAGTTCTCCTATATCGCTTTCATCCCATTCTGCATTACCGTGGGTGCTACCGGAAGGAGCATCAGCTGTGCTAGGAATTTTAGCACAAGTAGGTACTAATATAGGAGCACAAAGATCTAGCTCTTGCCAAGTTTTATCTCTTACATCCTCAGTCTCAGCTTTATATGTCGGTTCAGGAGGAGTGTTCTCATCTCCTTTTGTATATGTCACTGTATAATATTTTGATTTATCATCTAATGGTACTAATGTTGGTCCTTTGTCAGGTCCTGGCTCGATTCTATCTTTATAATCTCTACTTAAAACACATACTGGAGTATTAGGGCTATTATTATTAGTATAGCAGTTACTTGGAATATTATTTATATTGCAAGCATAAATAGTAATACCTTCCACTGTTTCTTTTAGAGTACAGCTACTTGTATTTATATCTTTGCTGCATAAACCAAGGTTTGGATATTTAAGGCTATATGTATTTTTAAAATTCTTACAATTTATAGTATTGTTGTTGTTTAGTTTAGCAAGTACACAATTTATCGAGTCATTATTGTAACCGGGAATAGGTGAACCATCAGGTAAAGTAGGAATCGGCATAGGATTACAATGTTGGAAATTTTTCGGCATCAAGCAAGCATGCGTTCCACCTTGGATATATTTACCGTTTACATATTCTAAATATTTTAAATATACTGTATCCAGGTTTGGATTTCCGCTACTATCGTAAGGTTTGGTATTTTTTTCATTTGGATCATTTTTATTTTTATATTTACCGTGAATAGTCAACTGATTTAGAGCATTCTCTTCTGAAAACGGCATAGCAATATATTTATCATTTGTCGGATCTTTTAGTGGAACTTTAGGTATAAACGCAACGGAAGAACTATACTTATAACCGGCAAGCATTACTATACTTTCTGTGTCCGTGGGGTTGGGAGGTGGAGGTCCGGCATATGCTAACGGTGTTACAAGAGTGCTTGTTTCATCTATAATGTTAATAGTCCCATCTGTTTGTTTCTCTCTTACCTGCATTGAAGCAATGAATTGCGGTTTATAATAAGCATCGTTGGCATTGTTATTAGTACAGGTAATTCCGGCATATTGTCTTGAACATTCATAAGCAGCTAGACTATAAGAATGATTTACTCTCGGTACGCAATCTATTAAATTACCGGACTCAAATAAGCAAATATTATTAGGATTTTGCTTATCGTCTTCGGTATTACTAATAGAGACATAAAGTTTTCTATCTTTACCGTTATTGTCTTTTAGGGTGACATCTGTCTTTATAGGTATTAAGCTATTTGTATCTTGCCCTTGTATCTTAGGAAACTTTACGCTTACATCCTTAAATTCGCCTATATTAACTCCCCATACTTTTTGGCAGGTAGTTGAACTAGAACTTGGACAGTCCGGTATATCGCTTATGTAGTAATCGCTAGGTGTTTCTACATTTCCAATTTTCTGTGAATATACTATTCTAAATCCCTCATTACAACCGTTAGCCGTAACACTACATGGCGTAGATATATCTGTATTAATACATGGGGTGCTGCCTGAAGTATTCTTACACGATTTAATTAAATCTTTAAAAGCCGTATTAGTATGAGTAATTTTTGCTGAAGAAAAATCTGTATTACGTGGCTCTACACAAGTTTTGAGGTCAGAGTTTGATCCTGTGCAAAGCGGAACAAGATTGCTAAAGCTAACACGTATGGTATTATTAACAATATTGTTTTTAACATTAATATTAGACGGCACTACACACGCCGGACTAGTAGAAGATTGATCAAAATTGCCGCTTGCATCTTTTATGCTACATACATTATTAGCACTAGCATTAATGCTAATATAATCTAAACTTAGGCAATATGGCGGTGGAAAAGGTCCTAAAGGTAATTGTACACAACCAAAAGAATAGCTATCTACAGAACCGTTTAATGATCCAAGTGCTTCAATAACTTTTATTATTAAACTAGGGAAAAAATTAAAAACCTCTCCTATTGCGTTAAGTATTGATTGAAGTACTTTTATAAATTCTGAATCTTGATCTATCATACCAAGAAGCTGCCCTAATAAACTTGGTAAACTTGTTCCTTTTACCGTTTCAACTAAAAATTTTAATACTTTTGCAATAGGACTAAGTTCGTTAGTTTGATGAAGAGGTTGACGATTAGGATTCCAGTCCATCGGATCAAGATGTACACCGGAATCTGAAACAAGGTTAACAAGTCCAGGGTCGCTATAAGCACAAAGTTTAGGAGATTTTAAAGTAACTATTTTTCCGTCTACACCTATTATCTTATTATCAGTTTCTGTATAACCGACTTTATTGAGATGTACTCCATCGGTATAACCTGGATCTGCAGGGGAAGGTGTGGCGTTTATTCCGGGAGGCGTAGGCATATCCGGTACGGCAACTCTAGCACAGACTCTAGTTAGAGGTAGACTGTAACCTGTAGGCCATAATACACATTCTCCATCCCAATTTAAGGTGGAGTTTTGATTCCAACAAGCTGCGGCATTACAGCTTTGAACTCTAATACGAATTTTTGGAGTAAAGTAACTACTATCAGGGGATTCTTCCGCACATCTATTGAGTAAAAAACCGATAAATGTACCTGGGTAATCAAATTTTAATAAACAAGTATCACTATCACGACCGTCGCTTTTATTCCAAGGTGGACATAATGTACCGGGTTTAAAAGGTCCTCTTTTTACTTCGTTGTTGCCACCTCTATTCCAAAACTCCGTTCTATCGCTTTGTCCGCAATTACAGGGATCGCTAAGACAATCGGCTATATCATCCCAAATAGATGCATGCACATTAAATGAGAAAAATGAAAATAAGAAAAGTAGTAAATATTTTTTTAACACTTTAATATGGTTTTTTATGTTAATTTTTTGCTGTCACTCCGTAGCTTGCCTGACCTTGTTGTATGGATTTTTATGTCATTCCCGCGAAAGCGGGAATCTAGAAAAATAACTTCAATATTGACATAGTAAGTTACATATCTGATGAAAAAATATATAAAAAACTTGTTTTTTATATATTTTACTGGATTCCCGCTTTCGCGGGAATGACATAAATTATTTCGTACCACACAAAAACAAGGTTACAGAGTGAAATATTAGTCCGTATTTAACTCATTATATAGGTAATTAATCCAATTATCCGGAGGACCTTGGTGTTGTTCAAGTATTTTGTTATAAATATCCATTTCCTCTTGTCTGCTTGATAAAATACGGACAATTCCTATTAAAGCGGCAATACTTAATTCAGAAGCTATCGATTCATTATCCTTATTAATTAAGAACATTCTTGCAGAAAGTATTAGCTGTGATAATTTTCGTATTTCCGGCTCGCTTAAACCTAAAATTTTATCTAAATCTTCTATTTTAACGTCAGACGGTAGAATAATTTTAGTATTAATTGAATCAAGCCAAGGTTTTATAGTATATTTTGGATATGACTTAAGATAAATAAAATTGAAATTACTGACGAAAATACCGTTATTTTGAGATAAATTATTATAGATTAAATTTATATTATCATAATAAACTTCAGGTCTATAAAGTTTATCAAAATTATCGGCAACAAATATTTTAGGTTTTGTGCCAATTAGGCTTAAATGATAAGTAAAAGCATAAATTACTCCTGCACAAATAGCTTGATGTTTCTTTAAATTATTATTAAATTGTTCTAAAAATTTCCTCTCCGTTGGGTAAAATTGTTTAGAAAACGGCTCATCAGAAAGTTTATATAAATTGAACCCTATAACTTTCCCTTCTTCAATGTTAAGAGATGGTCCGTCAAATAATCCGAAATATAATTGTCCTTCGGTAAAAACTTTAAGTTTATCAAGTATTTGTATTCCTCCTTCCTCCTTAAAATCCTCTAATTTTAAAATATCGGAAAAAATACGCTTTTCTTTTTCAATTGATAAAATTTTATTTCTTAATTTCTCTAGAAATGATATCTCTATTTCGCTAAGAGGTGAAATATAATGACCGCTGATTAATTTTAAAAATTCTAAAATGAAAGCTTGTGATTTTTCTGTATCATCTACTAAAAATGGATTGATAATTTGTTTGTCCGGTTCTAACCATTTGCCTTCTATTGACTCGATAAAAATTTTAGAATCATTATTATTAGAGATATAAATTATTGTTGGATCGTATTTAGTCGATTCTGATATTAGAAAGTTTAATAATACGGTTTTGCCGGTTTTTTCCGTACCAAAGATGCAAGTATTACCTTTATTCGTTTTATCATGAAAATTCATGAAATATGGAGTACCTTTCTCGGTTCGCAGTAAAGTTATAGCCTTACCCCAAGGATTATATTGATTACCGAGTGTAGTATTATGAAGAGCGGTAAGAGAAGCAATATATTCTACGGATAATGGTGACATTCTGCGGATAAAGGCAAAGTTAGCAGGTAATTGTGACCAAAATATTTGCTCAATATTAAGATCTTCTTTTACATGAATAATACCAAGTTTAAAAAGTTCGGTTGATGCTTTAGCTACGGCTGCATCTAGTTTATTTTCATCTTCTTCTATAACGGCAATTGAAATTTGCTGATTACAAAATTGAAAATTTAAATTAGCTGCATCAAGCTTATTAATCCCTTTGTGATTAAGTAAAGTTGAGTCATTAGTAATTTTTAGAATATAATCTTGACCACGCAATTTGGATGTTACTTGTTTTTTGCTAACAAAGTAAAATATTTCAGTTATTATTAATTCAATCGGTAACTGTAAAAATTTATCCAGTGTATTAGAAGGAGTTTCTTGATATTCTTTTATAGATAGTAAAGAAGCGAATTTGTTATTTTTCTCATGATCCGTAACTACCATTTTATCGCCACTAATTGTATAAATACTTCTACCTAGTGCATCGGATAAATCTATTATAGGTACCAAACAATCATTATTATTAAGGTTAGCTATTCGATTATATAAAAATAAAGGATTAGAAAAAACATTATCATTTTCAAATATTATACCAAGTTTCTCAGCACCGAATTCGTTTAAATCGTTTAAAATATTATTAGTGATATTTTCTAGTTTTTGAAAAGCTGAATCTAAGTAGTTATTTTCAAAATCAGTAATTAATTTATTAGATAAAGAATTTATTAAAGAGTTAAAATTTTTGATGTCAACTTTAGCAGAATCATGTACTATAGATATATATAAAGTATTAACGAATTTATCATTCCAATGGTTTTTTCTTTGCCATAGTGCATGAATATTTGCCGGTAATAATTTTTTGTAAGGAGTGGAATCATCTAAATTTTGTTTTTCTCGTATGGTATGTAGCCAAAAAGCAAAATCATAACCGGTTATATTCTTTTTTATAGAAGTTCTAACCATTTCACGTAAATTTTGTATGTTATCGCTTATTTTCTCTGAGTTAATGCCGTGTATTTTTATAATTTGTAGTAATTTACTGTCTTTGGTAAGTAAAGTATTTTCATTATAATGACATGCTATAGGTATAAAATTAGGAGCATTATAATTATATATATCTTTGTCAAATTTTCGTAAATTACTAAACACAAATAACCTGAATTTAAATTATCGTTTTGTATACTATGTAACGTTCAAGTGTCATCCTAGCTCACTTGTAGCGGGATCTAAATATAACTAATAATACTAATAATTTTATTACTCTGGACCCCGTGGTCAAGCCACGGGGTGACAACGGAAAAATCAACTCATGCAACCGCATCTTCTACACTACATAGCCAATTTTTCAAATTATTTAAGTATATACTCGAATAAATGAACAGTAAGTAGACGAGTATATCACAAAACTTTACCTTATTATTTATATTTAATAAACAATTATTCACTATATGTAGTGATTTTTTGTAACCCTCCCATGTAATTTATCAAGACATCAGGTATAGTTATTGATCCATCTTCATTCTGATAATTTTCAAGTATTGCAACCATAGTTCTTCCGATAGGTAATCCTGAAGCATTTAAAGTATGAACTAAGGTAGTTTCGTTACTGCCGAATTCCTTATATCTTGCTTTCATTCTACGTGCTTGAAAATCTCCACAATTAGAACAGCTAGCAATTTCACGATATTGCTTTTGTCCCGGAAGCCATACTTCTATATCATAGGTTTTTTTTGCCGCAAATCCCATATCTCCAGTGCAAAGTAACATAACACGATAAGGAAGATTCAGTTTTTGTAAAATAGTCTCTGATGCATTAGTTATATATTCATGCTCATTTTTTGATTCTTCAGGGATAGTAATAGATACTAGCTCAACTTTACCGAATTGATGTAATCTAATCATACCTCTTGTATCTCTACCGCTACTACCTGCTTCTGATCTAAAGCACGGGGTGTAAGCAACATAACGCATCGGTAATTTTTCTCTTGGTATAATAGTATCGGTGACTATATTTACTAAAGATACTTCTGCGGTTGGAATTAGTCTATAACCATTTGTTGTTGCAAAAGACTCTTCGGCAAATTTAGGTAGTTGTCCTGCATTATACATAGCATTATCTCGAACTAATACCGGAGGTGATATCTCAAAGAAGTCAAACTCTTTAGTATGAACATCAATCATAAAGTTAATTAAAGCACGTTCTAGCTTTGCTAAATCACCTTTTAACGTTACAAATCTAGCTCCAGAAATTTTAGCAGTTTGTTCAAAATCCATTAAATTTAATTTTGTACCTAGTTCAAAATGCTGTTTATTCAAAGCATTTGGATTTGTCTCTCCGTAAGTACGAACTAGTTTATTCATACTTTCATCCATTCCGTAAGGTACTTCTTCATCCGGAATATTAGGAAGCATATTTAATAGTTCATTTAATTCGTTATTATTATTTAGATCCTGTTCAAGTTTTTCTAACTTCTCATTTATATGTTTGACATCTCTTTGTAGCCCTTCAAACTCTTCGCCACTTTTAGAGGCCATATTACCTAAAATCTTTGATTTTACCTTGCGTGCATGCTGAAATTCTTGAATTAAACTCGTAATTTTTCTTTTCTCTCCGTCGAGCATAGCAATTTTACTAGACATAGGTTCAATAAATCTTTGGCTAAGCTTTTTATCGAATAATTCTTGATTTTCTCTAATCCATTTGATATTTAACATTTAGTGTCCTCGGTTTTTCTATAAAATTACATATCATTATTGAAGTTTCATATAATAAAAGTAGCGGTATTGCAAGAGCAAACTGGCTTAAAATGTCAGGAGGCGTTAATATTCCTGCAATAATAAAGTTAATTACCACGGCAATGCGTCTTTTTTGCTTAAGTGTTTGTACCTTAACTATTTTTAGTATATTTAATATTATTATCACAACTGGTAGTTGAAAAGCGGCTCCAAAAGCAATAATTAAATGAATAACTAAATTTAGATACTCGCTAATTCTTGCTTCCAGAACTATCGGTACTATCATATCACGCTTTTCAAAACTAAGAAAAAAATTCCAAGCTTTCGGCATTACAAAGTAAAAAACAAAAATACTACCGCACCAAAATAAAATAGGCGACATAAAAAGAATAAAAGCGATAATTTTTCTTTCATGGTGGTGTAACCCTGGATTGATAAATAAATAACACTCCAAAGCAATTATAGGTATAATAATAGTAAAAGCAGTAAAAGCTGCAAGTTTAATATAGGTAAAAAATGCTTCTGTAAGCCCTGTATAAATTATATTTCGTACCGTATCACCGCTTAGCTTAGCAAGCGGTTTTAATAAAAAACTATAAATATTGCCGCTAAAATAATAGCAAATAGCAAATATAATTATAAAAGCAGTAAATATTCTAAGAAGTCTTATTTTTAATTCTAATAAATGTTCTTGAAAACTATATAATTTCATAAAAATTTTGACTCTTCATTTCGCAGAAGTATATATATCAATATTATAAACCTTTTTTAATAATTGTCATATCTTTTTAGAAATATTCACAAAGTCTAGTTTCTTTCTATATATTTTATAAAATATCGGTATAAATAACATGCTAAACAGAGTGTTACCTAAAAAGAATACAGACCAAGTAAGATATTTTGCACAAATACCGCCAAGGCTAGCTAGAATAATACGGCTAAGAGAGCTAAAAGATGCAATAATAGAATATTGCGTGGCAACAAATTCACTATTGCAAAGGCTAGCAAAATAGATAGAGATAATAGTTCCTGCAAAGCCTGCACAAAAGTTTTGTACTGTAACTGTTATTATAAATATCCTTATATCATAGCCGATAGTAGCAAGAATCATAAACATAAGAGGTGATAATAATTGAATAACTCCACCAATTAAGACACTATGAAATATACCCATTT
Organism: Rickettsia asembonensis; assembly: GCF_000828125.2. Lineage (NCBI taxonomy): Bacteria > Pseudomonadati > Pseudomonadota > Alphaproteobacteria > Rickettsiales > Rickettsiaceae > Rickettsia > Rickettsia asembonensis. The sequence continues at coordinate 42,942 of NZ_JWSW01000073.1, forward strand.
TTGTAGCTAAAACGCCGCCTAAAGCTCCTCCGACGATCATGATCAGTAACCCGTAAGCTTTGTAAATAACGGCAATTTCATGAGTAGTAAAACTTAAATCTAGAAATAAAGGCGAACTCATAGCCATAGGTATAGAATCCGCAGCTTTATATAAAAAGACAAACAATATAATTAGCAATAAATATTGTTGTTCATTTTTTAAAGATATAATACTTTTTTTAATAACTTCAAAATATTGTTGTAATCCTATTAAATTAGTAGTCGTATGACGTTTTTCTTTAGGTTTCGGTTCTTTGATACATAAGATTACTATAGGACCAACTACAGTAATGAATAAAGCAAATTTATATACTGTATCCCAGCCGAAAATAATTGATGAATATAAAGCACCGACGCTGCCAAGTAACATACCTAAACGAAACCCTATGCTACTAAAGGTAAAAGCCATTGAAAGCTCTTCTTTAGATGTAGGTCTCTCAATTCTATATGCGTCAAGTACAATATCTTGCGTAGAACTGCAGAATGAAATAATAAATAAGATAATTGCAGTAGTATATAAGTTATTACAAGGGCTTACGTTTAAGAACCCCGTCATCGCTAGGATTAAAAATATTTGTGATACCAATGCCCAGCCACGCCTGTGACCGAATTTAGAACATAAAAAAGGTATAGAGTATTTATCTATAAAAGGTGACCATATGACCTTTAAGCAATACGGAAAAGCAGCTAGTGATATCGAACCTATTATATCAGTGGTGTATTTTGCTTCGGATAATTGATATGGAACTGTGAAAAAAATTAAATTAAACGTAAGACCGGAAATTAAGCCTAAAAGTAAAATACCGATTAAATATAATTTTTTGTACACGGAATATAACTATTTATAGTTCATTTTTAAGGAGTAAGGCGCTACTTTGGAAAATATTTTACCGACTACCGGTATTTTAGTTACAATAGTGCTGATTAAGAAAAAGGAAGGAATAACATTTCCTTTAACCGTAATTAATTGCTGTTTGGTATCAATATTACCTTTCATAGTAAAATCAAAGAACGGTCCATGTGCTTCCGTATCGAAAATTGTAATTATATTTCCTCTATAATTAAATTTACCGGTCATATCTTCAAATAAAATATTTTTATTATTAGTTATTGAACTAAGAAAACCCGGCAACGAAACAAAGGAAACAAGCCGTGTTAAAAAAGGAGTATCGACTACCGTAAAATGTTTTATAGAAAATTTGCCGTCTAATATCGGCACTATTTCCCCTTTTTTTACTTCATATCTTCTTGTATTTAAGTTGATGTTAATCTGACCGTTTTGCATAGTGGTATACATTCCAAGGCCCTTAAGTAATGCTCCGGCATTATCGGATTCAATTAGCCATTGTTCAAAACTGTCCTTAGCGGTAAGCGACATCTTAACTTTTTTATTATCGATATTAGCATTTAGAAAACCGGAAAAACACCGTACTTTATCACATTTAATTGCTAAATCAAGATTACCTAGAATTATATTATTCTTTAAAATTATTTTTGATATATTAGTTTTTAAATTAATATTACGTGTAGAATCTCCCTCTTTTTCTAAAAACTGCATCATATTAGCATTTGATAAATCTAATCCGCTTCCATAAAGTTTCGTAGTAAGATTATGGTTATCTATGATTATTTTTCCTTTTAAATCCGTATGATTATGTTTAACAGAGGCTAGATTAATATTATAAATATTTTTCTTAATTAGGGCATTACCGTTAATTTTTAGATTATCCTGCCCCGACAGGTTAAATTCAAGATTTCTATCGAAATTTTTATCATTTAATTTAGTATATAAATATAAATTAGCTTTTTTATATAATTTTTTATGAATAGATACTTTATCTATATAGAATTCTAAATTATCAAGATTAGAATTAACGGTAATAAAACTCTCATTGTTATGCTGTTTTTTATACTCAAAATTTAAAATGCTGCTGCCTGAAATTAATTTAAATACTCCAAATCTTTGATTATTTGCCGTAATATTACTTTTTATTTTAAGTAAACACTCATTATTTTTATCTGATATATCATGATCATAAGTAAAGCTGCTTGCATAATTATTAATTTTACCCTTACCGTTAATATTTAGTTTGTTGTCTTTAAAGCTACCTTTGGCTTCACCGTTTTGTAATAGGATATTATTGTCTAAGGTGTTAAAAGAGATATTTGTTAATGTCGACAAAACATTATAGCTATTAGGGATATTTGGGCTAATAGGAATTATTAGCTCTATTATTGAATTTGCCGTTCCTTTGATTTTTTTAAGATCAATATTTTGAGCTTTAATATTTTGATAAGCATCATTTGGAACAAAGGCAATTAAGTCGTTAATTTCACCTTTAGCAGTAGCATTAAAAACAAATTGTGATTTATCCGGTCCTTCCCATTTGAAAGTCATAATACCGTCTGAAACAACACTTTTACCGCTATATGCTTCATTAATTAGAAATTTTATTTCTGGTCCTGAAATGATTATATTGGTATCAACTTTAGTCAAAGGCGGTAAATCTGTATGATATTTATATTCAAAATTCGAGATATGTAAATTTGCTTTTAAATTATCTTCTACTAAAATATTTTTTTTTAAAAATTTTTTATCTAATTTAATATTTAATTCTCCGTTTTGGATGTAACCTTGTTTTATATGTTCTCGTAAATATGAGATTATAGGGTTATCCGGAATAATTTTTTCGACTGTTTGATAAATTATTAAAGGCATATTTGCGGCAGCTGCACTTGCATCGATATTTTTATCGGTTATTATACCGCTTAGTGATAAAAAAGCTTTGTCTCCAAAGGTAAGTTTGCAATTAACGGTCTTTGGATTATCTTTAGAATAGGTGGTTTTATATGAGCATAAAGCATTTCCTAGAGGTAAGTCCGCTCCTTGCTCATCGGTTAAGATATCACTTTTTATTGAAGTTAGTTGTATGTCGGTTAGGGAATCTTTTTTAATTATATTTAATGAATAATCCCCGGTTGTTGAAGTGTTTATAATCTCTTCATCGTTATTTGAGATTACGGAAATTTTATCAATATTAAAATTAGCCTCTATTAACGAATTAGAGAAGAAATTTTTGAAATTAAAGAAAAGATTAAAATCGTTAATTTCTCCTCTAGCATTATCTATAAGACTTAAGGAAATTTTATCTATGGATAATCGGTTTTCTTTAAATTCTAAATTATGTAGTACAGCCTTTATATCATTTTTACTTAAATAAAATTCAATTATTTTTTTCAAAGGTTCATTTAAGTGTCCTTTATTTGCAATATAAACAGTTAGAGTTATAGCCAAAGATAATGAAATTAAAATTATAAAAATACTAATAAAGGTTTTTTTAATAAAATTCATTTGAGCTTGTAAATCTATTGAAATATGATAAAAGCTTTATATACGTAGATAGAGCTTCAAAATTGGCTACGTCGTCCTATAAGTTCTGCGATGCTCACGTATTAAGTATACGCTCTGCTTCTTGCCTTATAGACTCCTTGCTCTTTTTGAAGTTGATCTTCGTCTATACTATTCTTTTTGAGGTATACACTTGGAATATAACGTATAATCTAAAAATTTAATATAAAAATCACAAAAAATTATGAATATTACATTTATCGGTAGCGGATATGTGGGATTAGTCTCAGGTATTATTATGAGCTATTTAGGTCATAATGTTACTTGTCTTGATAATGATGAGGTTAAAATATCCAAATTAAATAAGCAAATATTACCGATTTATGAAGCTAAACTTGATGAATATTTTAAGCAGGCTTTAGCAAAAGATAGATTAAAATTTACAAATATTTATAATAATGAACTTCAAAATGCCGAGGCAATATTTATTACGGTCGGTACGCCTTCAAAAGAGTCGGGAGAAGCAGATTTAAAATATGTCTATGATGCTATTGATAAAGTTTCCGAGCATATAAATAAAGATTGTTTAATAGTCATAAAATCTACTGTTCCGCCTGATAGTTGCAGTAATATTATAGCTTATTTAAAATCAAAAGGCTTTTCATTTAATGTTGCTTCTAATCCTGAGTTTTTAAGAGAGGGGAGTGCGGTAGAAGATTTTTTATATCCTGATCGCATAGTTATCGGTGTAAATAATAAAGAATCAGAGGAAATATTGCGAAAAATTTATGCACCTTTAATAGAACAAGGTGCAAAGTTCGTGGTTACCGATTTAGTGACAAGCAAGCTTATTAAATATGCTTCCAATAGCTTTTTAGCTACCAAAATTGCTTTTATTAACGAGATGGCTGATTTATGTGAAAAAATCGGCGGTAATATTAAAGATTTATCTAAAGGTGTAGGACTTGATCAAAGAATCGGTCAAAATTTTTTAAATGCAGGACCGGGTTTTGGCGGTTCATGTTTTCCAAAAGATATTCTAGCATTAAATAATCTTGTAGAAAATCATCATATCGATTGTAAGATTCTTAAGGCAGTAATTAAAAGTAATAAGCAGCGTCCAAGTAATATGGTAGATAAAATAGCTACTTTGTTAGACGGAGATTTAAAAGGTAAAAATATAGCAATTTTAGGCTTAACATATAAAGCAGGAACAGATGATGTTAGGGCAAGTCCTGCCATCGAAATTGTAAAGATCTTATTAAATGAAGATGTATATGTTAAAGCATTTGATCCTATCGGTCTTGAAAATGCTAAAAAGAATTTAGAACATAAAAATTTGCTATATTTAGATTCGGTAGCTGAAGCCTGTAAATCAGTAGATATTATAGTTATTGCAACTGAATGGTTAGAATTCAAAGAACTTAATTGGCAAGGAATTTATGATTTAGTAAAATCCCCGATAATCATTGACCTTAGAAATATACTAGATAATGAAGCAATGAAAAAAATCGGTTTTAGATATTGTGCAGTCGGAAGTAAGATTTAGCCTTGGTGTATGGAACGGAAAACACACTCGGTGTCATACCGTGGTCCCGCCGGCTTTGTTGCATGGCTCAAAAACCCGCTCGGTGTCATACCGTGGCTTGTCCACGGTATTCAGTAAAATAACTAAAAATACTAAAATTATTAGTATTTTTAACTGGGTCCCGTGAATAGTCGAGCCATGCAACAACGCTGGCCCCGCCACGGTATCCAAAAAAAATAAAAAAGACTAGACCCCGTGGTCAAGCGAACTAGGTGACACAGTGTCATGAAGACAATAAACTTTAACATTAATAAAAAATGCGAGCTGAATTTATTCATTTAAGAACTCAAAGCTCTTATTCTTTTCTAGAAAGTGCATTAACGATCGAGAAAGTAGTAGAGCTTGCTTCATCAAATAAAATGCCTGCTATTTGTTTGGCAGATAAGGGAAATTTATTCGGCTCGTTAGAATTTGCATTATACGCAGTAAAAAAAGGACTGCAGCCGATACACGGAGTTATTCTAAATATAAAATACGATATAGATATTTTTGCTCAAATTTTACTTATAGCTAAAGATGAAACCGGCTATAAAAATTTACTCAAACTATCAAGCCTTACTTTTACTAAAAATGATCGTAAGCTATGCGATCACATTGATTTTGAAGATTTAATTGAATATCAAGAGGGATTAATAGCATTATGCTGTTATACCGACGGTATTGTCGGAAAATGCTTGCTAGCTCGGAGCGAAGAGCAAGCGATGCTATTTGCACGTAAATTACAGGAAATTTTAGGAGATCGTTTTTACTTTGAGATTATGAGACACGAACTACCGGAAGAACAGTTTATTGAAGATAGTTATATTAGAATTGCTGCCGAGCTTGCTATTCCGCTTGTTGCTACTAATAAAGTTTTGTTTAGCGAAAAAAGCATGCATGATGCACATGATGTATTATTATGTATATCAGCTGGCGTTACTAAAGAATATCCTGATCGTAAAACAGTTAGTGAAAATTGTTATTTTAGATCACCGCATGAGATGATAGAGCTTTTTTCTGATTTACCTAGTGCCATACAAAATACTGTGAATTTAAGAGAGCGTTGTTATTTTGCAGCACATGCAAACCCGCCTATGCTGCCTAATTTTGCCACCAAAGATATTAGTGAAACGGATTTAATTAGAAAAGATGCAAAAGAAGGGTTGTTTGCAAGGCTTGCTACAAAGTTTAAATCTGAAAATATTTCATTAGAAAAGCAAGAAGAATTGAAAATCGAATATTTTGCTCGTCTTAATTATGAGCTGGATATTATCTGTAATATGAATTTTGCCGGTTATTTTTTAATTGTGTCCGATTTTATTAAATGGAGTAAAAAAGAGGGTATTTTAGTTGGACCGGGTAGAGGCTCAGGAGCAGGCTCGGTTGTTGCTTGGAGCTTGCTTATTACTGATCTCGATCCGATTAAATTCGGCTTATTATTTGAAAGATTTTTAAATCCTGAACGTATTTCAATGCCTGACTTCGATATTGATTTTTGTCAAGAAAGACGTGAAGAAGTAATTAATTACGTACGCTCTAAATACGGCAATAATAGAGTAGGACAGATTATAACTTTCGGTAAAATGCAGGCAAAGGCTGTAATTAAGGATGTTGCTCGCGTACTTAGTTTACCTTATAAATTTGCTGATTATCTAACGGAGCTTGTACCTTTTAGTGCGGTTAATCCCGTTAGCCTAGAACAGGCGATGCGTGAAGTTCCGGAGCTTGCAAATGCTGCTAAAGGTAATGGGCTGTATAATTTGGAGGGTGAAGCGGAGTTAATTAAGCTAGTGCTTGATACTTCGTTAATTCTTGAGGGGTTACATAGGCATTCCTCAACTCATGCTGCAGGAATCGTAATAGCAGGTACTGATTTAGTCGATATAGTACCGGTATATAAAGATGCTAATTCCGATATGCTGGTAGTCGGTTATTCTATGAAATATTCCGAAATTGCCGGTTTAATTAAATTTGATTTTTTAGGACTGCAAACCCTAACGGTTATTACCGATTGTAAGAAACTACTTAAAGAACAAGGAATAGAAGTAGATTTTAACAATATGATCTTTGATGATAATAAGACTTATCAAATGTTGTGTAAAGGTAAAGGAGTCGGCGTTTTCCAATTTGAAAGTATCGGGATGAAAGATGCACTTAGGCGCCTTAAACCTGATTCTATACATGATTTGATAGCTCTTGGGGCTTTATATCGTCCGGGTCCTATGGAAAATATCCCTACCTATATAGCTTGTAAGCATAAATTACAACAGCCTGATTATTTACATGAGCTACTAAAGCCAATCCTAGAAGAAACTTATGGAGTGGTGATATATCAGGAGCAGGTACAAAGAATTGCTCAGATTCTTGCAGGTTATACCCTAGGAGCTGCTGATTTGCTTCGTAGAGCAATGGGTAAGAAGATAAAGAAAGAAATGGAGGAGCAGGAAGAAATCTTCGTTAAAGGAGCAATTGCTAATAATATTTCGGAATCTCAAGCTAGATCCATTTTTGCAACCGTGGCTAAATTTGCAGGTTACGGTTTTAATAAGGCACATGCTGCAGCTTACGGCGTTATTTCATACCAAACCGCATATCTTAAAGCTAATTACCCGGCAGAGTTTTTAGTAGCATGTTTAAATCTTGAATTAAATAATCACGACAAAATTAATTTATTTCTGCAGGAAGCAAAAGATAGCGGCATAAAAATTATTGCTCCTAATATTAATATTTCTGAAGGATATTTTAGTGTAAAGTCTTCGGACACTGTCATCCCACATAGTGTAGAGCCTGTCATACCGCGTCTTGACCGCGGTATCCAGGAAAAAGACTTAAAAGATCCCGCTACAAGCTCGCGTGATGATATCGAGAGTGCAATAATCTTCGCCTTAGGGGCTATTAAGGGAGTTACGCCGAATTTCGGTAAGTTAGTGACGGACGAGCGAAAAGCAAGAGGAGCGTTTAAATCAATTACCGATTTTATTGAAAGATTACCGCCAAAAGCTATTAATAGTAAATTACTAAAAAATTTAATTAAATCAGGCTGTTTTGATGAGCTACATGATAATCGATTGCAATTATTTTCAAGTATTCCGAAATTGCTTGCTTATTCAACTTCATATCACGAAGAGCAAGAATCTAATCAATTTAGTTTAATTAAAGTTTCTAGTTTAAGTCCAACTATTTTAGTATCAAGTGATTATGCAGATAAAAATACTTTAGCTTTTTATGAATTTGAGGCTATGGGTTTATTTATCTCTAATCATCCTCTTACGCAGTATCAAGAAATATTTAGCCGTTTAAATATTTTAAATAGTGCGGATTTACATAATAACTTACCTGACGGTGCTAACCGAATAAATCTTGCCGGTGTAATACAAAAAAAGGATTCTCGTATGTCGGCAAGAGGTAGATTCGTGACGCTCGTGCTTTCCGACCCTGAGAATATATTTGAACTTAGTATTTTTAGTGAGGAAGTTTTAAAAGATTATGTACATTTACTCGATGTTAAAAGTTTGGTAGTTGTTAATTGTGATATAGTTAAAGATGAAGGAGGAATAAAACTAACGGCAAAAAGCTTTTCATCAATTGAGGATGCAATTAATAATAAACAATTTGAGTTACAGCTTTACCCACAAAATTATGAAGAATTACGGCAGATAGTAACCTTGCTTGCAGCTCGCACTAATAACGGGGACCAGAGTAATGCTAAAGCTACAATCTATTTACAAAGCGAAGATGTAAAGAATTTTGTAGCAAAAATTACATTACCTGAAAAGTTTTTTCTTCAAGGGCAAGATTTTGAGATTTTAAAAGGATATAGTAAATAGTGGGGTTTGTTACTCGGCTTTCTATGTTATTCCTGCGAGGCATTGTTGTGTGGCTCTTGAAAAACGCTCGGTCTACATAGGTACTAGTAGTAATTTCGCCGCATACTAAAACTAGACCGGTTGTTACAAATGTTTCACAGGCAACACGACCACTAGGGTCATGTTTTAGAATTTCATCAAGTACCATATCTGAAATTTGATCAGCAATTTTGTCCGGATGCCCTTCAGAAACCGGCTCAGATGTGAATATAAAATTTTCATATATTACGCTCCTTTTTAAAATAATTGATGCAGATAGCCTCTTATATTTTTATAAGTTCGTTTAAAGCTTTTTTAACTATACCGTTTAAAGTATAGCCGTGTTGCATCGCATATAAGCTTACTTCTTTATGTAGTTTAGGTTCAATTCTTACATTAAAACTACCTTTAAAAGGTTTATCAGGTATTTTACCGACTATATTACAATCTTCTAAGTAACTATCTACAGATTCTTGAAATGACTTTATTAAAGTTTTAGCGTCGGATGCTTTATAACTTATCAAATCTCTTATAAATTCTACTTTACCGAAAAGTAGTTCTTCGGAAGCATTAAAATGTACTGATCCTAAATAACCTTTATAGTTCATCAAATCACTTTTTATCATATTAATTCCTCCTCTTCTAACTTTTTTATTATCTGTTCAATTAAATAAGATTTTATAATTGGCTGAGGATGAGGTTTATGTAGATTAATAATTAATCCAGTTTTTTTATTATAAAATTTTCTTCTAGAACCACCGGTTTTGCCTCTTACAATTTCTTCAAAATGCAAGCTACCAAATAATCTAGTTAATTCATCCCATGTAATAGTTTATCTATTGAACTCAAGTTATTATTTTTTACTACTTATAACCTTACTATAAACATATTTGTTGATTTATGCAACTAAATTTAGTCACTTAAATTAAATAGTATGTAGACGAAGTTTAATTTGGAAAAGAGCAAGGCATTTCATATTTTTTGACCGCAGCGTACATACTAGTACGTGAGGATTAAAAAATATGAAACAACGACGCCAATTTTTCAAATTAAACGAGTATACTCAATGAATCTCCATCCAGTTATTACCTACTCTAATTTCGGTTATAATCGGTACATCCATATTAGTAGAGTTTTCCATAATTTTTTTGATAATAGGCGTTACGAGTTCTACTTCATCCTCTGGTACTTCAAACAGTAATTCATCATGAATTTGCAGTACTAATCTGGTTTTAAGCTTATTTTTTTCTATTTCTTGATCTAGATTGATCATAGCAATTTTAATTATATCGGCATTAGTTCCTTGAATAGGAGCATTAATAGCTGCACGTTCTGCAAATTGTTTAAGTTTTTTATCATGAATTAGAGATACAAAACATTTTCTGCCAAAGAAATTTATGACATAGCCGTTGCTACTTGCAAAAGCTTTTGTTTGCTCCATATATTCTTGTACTCCTTTATATTCAGCAAAATATTTCTTGATATATTCGGATGCTTCGCTGTTACTAACATTTAATTGCTTAGCAAGCCCAAAAGCACTTATACCGTAAATGATACCGAAATTTATGGCTTTTGCTTTACGTCTATGTTCGCTAGTTAGTTCATGTTTTTGCAAGTTAAAGATTTGACAAGCCGTTTGAGTATGGATATCGTCTTTATTGATAAATGCTTGTTTTAGTGCATCTATATTTGCGATATGGCTTAATATTCTAAGCTCAATTTGAGAATAATCGGCAGATATTAATTTATAACTTTTTTCAGCGATAAAAGCTTGTCTTATTTTATTACCCTCACTAGAGCGAATCGGTACATTTTGCAGATTAGGTTCTTGTGAGCTAAGTCTTCCTGTAGTGGTAGAAGTTTGTAAAAATGTCGTATGTACTCGCCTCGTTATATTATCTATCTGTTTCGGTAAACTATCGGTGTAAGTATTCTTTAATTTCGTAAGCTGTCGCCATCTTAGTAACAAATCTGCTATATTATATCCGTGTTCGCTAAGTTTTTCTAGTATTTCCGCTCCTGTTGAGTAAGAGCTTGCTTTAGCCGAAGCTTTACCGAAAGGTAGCTGCATTTTTTCAAATAAAATCTCGCCTAATTGTTTTGGCGAACCGATATTAAATTTAGTTCCGCTAAGAGCAAAAATTTCTTCTTCAAGTCTAGCTATTTCTGCTCCAAATTCAGCAGATAACTGATTTAGATAATTTGCGTCTACTTTAATTCCAATTTTTTCCATTTTATCTAAAATAAAACAAATAGGTAAATCAATATCGCTGTAAAGTCTAAAGGCTTTATTATCTTTAAGCTCCAGTATATTTTGTTTATAAAGTGAAGTAAAATCGGCTACTATTTTTGCCGATTCATTAATTATATTTTCCTCTTTTAAAGCCTCTTCAAATAAATTTTTCTGTGATAAACCGGCAGATAACGTATATTGCATTAGTTCTAAATCCTCTATAGCCATAATTTCATGAGATTGTTCTGCATAGAATTTAAGTAGAGGCTTTAGAGAGTAGGTAATTTTTTTTATAGATTTATCGGTTAGTAAATTGAAGATTATATCCGAAAACCAGTTGTTATTATTTTTAGTATTATAGGAAAATAGATCATGGGAAGTGTTAGAAATTTTAATAATATAGCTTTGGTTTTTCAATGATAAAATAAGAGCAACATTATCCCCTTTATGCTGCAGTAAATATATCCCGAATATTCCTATTTTCTCAGCTTTTTTAGCAAAATCCGCTAACTCGCTAGCGTTACTGATTTCTTTTGCTTCGGTTACTTTATTGTCTATTATCTCTTTATGGTCATTAATTTTAATATCAAATAAATTTTCTGCTCTTTTATATAAAGATTTAAAACCGTATTCCTGTAAAAATCCTGTTAATTTATCGCTATTTGGAGGTGACCATTCTAAATTATTCAGCTGAAAATCTAAATCAACATTAGAATCAAGCCCGATTAATTGCCATGAAATTAACGCCGCTTCTTTAGAATTTTGTAAAGTTTCACGTTGTTTTAGGTTTGAAACTTGGTCTAAAGAGTTAAATATATTTTCTACAGAACCAAATTGCGTTATAAGACTACTTGCTGTTTTTGGTCCAATAGACGGCACACCCGGAATATTATCCGATCTATCGCCGATTAAAGCCATCACTTCACGTAATTTATCAGAAGTAGTACCGAACTTTTTAACCACATCATCTTCCGTAATGTATTTTCCTTTTAACGGATCATATATTTTGATGTTTTTACCCATTAACTGCAATAAATCTTTATCGGAAGAGATGACAACTACATCTTCGCCGAGTGCAGCTGTTTTAGCGGCAAAGGTTGCAATAATGTCATCGGCTTCATAACCGTTTTTCTCTAGAATAGGAAAATTTAAGTTACTAGCAACATCCCGAACTAATGGTAATTGTACTACTAAATCCTCAGGTGGAGGCGGGCGGTTAGCTTTATATTCAGGATAAATATGATGGCGGAAATTTTTCCCGCCGCTATCAAACACTACAGCGACATGTTTAGGCTTAAAGTCACTCAGCAATTTTAGTAGCATTGAGGTAAAGCCGTAAAGAGCACCGACAGGTTCACCTTTCGGAGAAGTTAAAGGCTGTTGTGCATAATAGGCTCTAAAAACAAATCCGTATCCGTCTATGAGCAATAAGGTATTTTTTTGAGTCATCTCGTGATTTTATTTTTAATTCTATCGTCATGGTGAGTGAACGTTAGTGTTATTGCATCGCTCATTTTATGTCATTCCCGCGGAGGCGGGAATCCAGCATAAAGCGAGATAAATCGAGCTTTTAATTTCAAAAATTTGCTGTATTTATACTTTTTTTCTGGATTCCCGCCTCCGCGGGAATAACCTAGAGTAGGTTTTTCAATCTATGCGGGCAATGATGTAGTAAAACCTCACAACCCGACTAGACTTTTAGCAAAATCATGTCGGTTGAATATTTTTAAGTCCTCTATCTTCTCGCCTATACCGATAAAGTATACGGGTAGATTAAATTTCTGTACCACTCCGACAAGCACTCCGGCTTTAGCACTACCGTCTAATTTAGTCACGATAAGCCCCGTCAAATTAGTAGCATCATTAAAATGTTCTACTTGGTTATAAGTATTTTGTCCTGTAATAGCATCAATTACTAAAACGCTATGAGTAGGAGCATTCTCGTCTAGTTTTTTTATAACCTTTACAATCTTAGACAGTTCATCCATCAAATTTTTCTTATTATGAAGCCTGCCTGCCGTATCGATAAAAAGTATATCGATATTTTGTTTTATCGACTCTTCCATAGCACGGTAAGCAACGCTTGCAGGATCAGCCGATTCTTCACCGGTAATAAGTAGTGCATTTGCTCTATCTACCCAAGTTCTTAGCTGATTTACGGCAGCAGATCTAAAAGTATCACAGGCCGCAACCGCTACTTTTTTCCCTTGTGCTGAGTACATTGCAGCAAGTTTACCTATAGTGGTGGTTTTACCTGCTCCATTAACACCGCAAACTAAAATTACGTTTAATTTATTTTCGTTTAGTGTAAAAGGAATTTCTGATTTTGATAACTGCTGCTCTATTAATTCAGCTAGGGCTTCTTTTACTGTATCACTATCTATTTCTTTATCAAATTTTACCTTTTTAAACTCTTCAATAATATTAGTTACTACCGAAACGCTCATATCACTTGCAATAAGCAGCTCTTCAAGCTCTTCTAGAGTTTCTGCATCTAATTTTTTCTTGTAAAATATTTTGTCGATACCTTCCGATATTTTATTAGAAGTTTTAGATAAACTTTGTTTTAATTTACTAAATATCGAAATCATATTAGATAGTTTTTATTTTGTAATGATGTCATTCCCGCGTAGGCGGGAAGGAAGTAAAAACCTATAAAAATAAGTTTTTATAGGTTTATCAAGTATTATTAGAATGATTTATTATGGATTCCTGCTTTCGCAGGAATGACATAGTAAATAATGGTGACTAAGTTACTTATCTCTTCTTCTTATTCTTGCTTTTGTTTTTATTTCCGTCGGTAGTTTTATTGAATCTACCTAAATTTTTAACAAATTTTTGTAGTCCGTTAAGTTCCGTTCCATATGTCCTAGTATATTCACGTACTGTTTCTATATCTTGTCTATGAGAATCATCTATTACTACTACTTCCTGTATAAAATTATTAGCATCAAACGTAATTTTTACTATCTTCTGTTTTTCAATTTTTGGATTGAGCCAAGCTCTTTGAGACATAACTCTTTCAACATAATACCAGGTATTTTGGGAATATTCCGGTACCATAGTAGGTATACCTATTAACTCTACGACTTCTGTTTTATTTAGTTTTTTAGATTCTAATTTTACAAGTGCCGAATCATCGATGGACTGCCCTCTATTTTCGATAGTTTTGCAGCCGCTTAAGGAAAAAAAGGCTAATATACTAAAAATGTATGTTATAAAAATTTTCATAAGTTTAATTTTATCTAGATTTTATTACAAGATTATAATATACTGCTTCACTAATTTGACAAATACTTTTTAATTTATATTTAGAGAGGCTAATAATGGCAGTTCCAAAGAAGAAAACATCAAAATCAAGACGTAACATGAGACGTTCGCACTTAGCACTTGGCAAAGTTAACGTAATAGTTGACTCGCAAACCGGTGAATATAAGCTTCCACATCACGTTTCTTTAGTCGACGGTACTTATAATAATCGTCAAGTAGTAACAAAGAAAATTGAAACTGAAGAAGAAGTAGCCTAAAGATTTTATGACCTGTAAAATTATTGGTTGCGGCGGGTATCTTCCTTCAAAAATAGTTAGTAATGACGAGCTTGCAAAATTTGTAGATACTAACGATGAATGGATTAGAACAAGAACAGGTATTACGCAGCGTCATATAGCAGGTGATACAGAATATACTTCCCATCTTGCTTTAAAATCAGCTGAAAAAGCTATAGCAGATGCTAGGGTGTCGGCAAATGATATTGATATAATTATTACATGTACTACTACTCCGGATAATAGCTTCCCTTCAGTCGCCTCTAAGCTTCAAGGTTATCTTGGTTTAACTAATATACCGTCTTTTGATTTACAAGCAGTGTGTGCCGGCTTTGTTTATGGTTTACAAGTAGCGAATTCTCTTATCTCATCAGGTAAATATAAAACTATTTTGCTTATAGGAGCTGAGAAAATGACGCCATTATTAGACTGGAATGATAGGACTACTTGCGTTTTATTCGGTGATGGGGCCGGTAGCGTAATATTGCAGCGTAGTAGTGATGATTCCGGTTTAATAGATAGTAATATCTTCTCAAGCGGGGCTGATTATGAAATATTATACACGAACGGTGGTGTAAGTATGAATGGTATTAGTGGCAAGATAGTTATGCAGGGGCAAAAATTATTTCGTCATGCAATAGAAAAAATGCAACAATCTATAGAAGATTTACTTCATGCTAATCAATTCAGTGTAAGCGATATTGATTATTTTATACCCCATCAAGCAAATATCCGTATTATAAATAAACTTGCTGAACTATTAAATATAGAAGAGCATAAAGTAGTGAAAACCGTAGAAAAACATGCTAACTGCTCTGCAGCTTCTATTCCGCTTGCTTTGAGTACTCTTAAAGCATCAGGCAAAATAAAAAAAGGTGATATTTTACTATTTTCAGCTATAGGTGCAGGTCTTACTTGGGGCAGTGCATTAATTAGATGGTGAATATACTCAGGTAGAATTTCAAAAATTGTCGTCGTTGTTTAATATTTCTTGATCCTCACATATTATATATTTATATATACGCTGCCGGTTATAAGCTTCAAAATCGATTCCTCTTTTCTACATTAAACTTCATTTATCTATATTATCCAAAATGTCTACTCGTATTATAAAAATGATATTTTTACCACATTTATTCATGAGTAATTGCATGAGTAATTGCATTTTATAATATTTTAGCCTTTAAACTAATAAAATAATGATATATACTAACTCACATAGCTTTTGGTTAGTTTAGTTTTATAACTAGCTAAAATGATTCAATATTAATAAATTATAATCTCAAGGAGTTTAATTATGAAAACAAAAATTACATTAGCTTTTCTTGCATTATTTGTGCTTGCAGGGTGTAATACAACAAAAAGAACACCGCAATTTGACGGTAATATGAACCAAGGTGAAGAAACCTCATTAATGAAAGATTTCGAGAAGCATGCAGGAAATGCAGTATGGTTTGCTTTTGATAGCTCTGCTTTATCACCAAAGGCTAAAGAAGAACTAGAGAGACAAGCTTGCTGGTTATCAAAGCACCCTGAAGTAAAAGCTACTGTTGAAGGACATTGCGATGAAAGAGGTACCAGAGAATATAACTTAGGTTTAGGTGAAAGAAGAGCAATGGCAGCGAAAAAATTCTTAGCTCATAAAGGAATTGATCATAACAGATTAAATACAATCTCTTATGGTAAAGAGAGACCTGCTATGATGGGTAATACTGAAGAAGCTTTTGCTTATAATCGTAGAGCTGTAACAGTTGTACATCACTAAAATTATTTACTAATTATAGTATCTTAAAAGGTCGAGTTTACTACTCAGCCTTTTTTATTTATAACCTGTTATGTCATTCCTGCTTCCGCAGGAATGACATAAAATAGGTTTTTCAATCCATGCAACAATGCCTTTAGTCGCTAGCAATGACGAAAAAACTGATCCACATTGCCCTGTTTTTTAGACAATACCTCAAAAATATAAAAATTTTACTAGACTTAACGGCATAATAATTATATAAATTTCAAATGAAAAGGGGCTGTAGCTCAGTTGGTTAGAGCACGCCGCTCATAACGGTGTGGTCGTAGGTTCAAGTCCTACCAGCCCCACCACACAAATTCTTATTTAAATTCGTATTAGCACTGAATTTATAATGATTAATCTAAAAACACTTTCTTGGTATCTTACTAAATTATATTCTAAGTGTTTCTTTATTATATTATTTCTTTTAATTGGGCTATTAATCATTTCAAATATTTTTGATCTTTTACAAAAATTCAAAAATATTTATGTTCCTTTTAGTTTTTTTTGGAGACTTATCTTATATAAGATTCCTTATTTACTAGGTCAAGTATCTTCGTTAATTAGTTTTACCTCTATGTTATTTCTTCTTAGAAATCTAACAAAAAATAATGAATTAACGGCTATGTTATCTAGCGGTATTCATATTTGGCAAGTGCTTGTTATTCCATGTATTGTAACTTTAATTTTAGGTATAGTTTTTACGACTATATTGAATCCTATCGGTACTATAGGCTTACAAAAATATGAGTTATTAGAAGCAAAACTAACTAAAAAAGACTTGAGTGAGGGGATAATATCTAAATCAGGTTTATTATTTTTTGAATCTTTAAATGATGAAAATCAAATTATTCAAACACAATTTATTAATATTGCTGAGAAAAAATTAAATAATATTACAATTTTATTTGTTGATAGTAATAATTCTTTTTTAAAGAGAATTGATGCATTATACGGTATTATTGAAAATAAAACGTTACATTTAAATAGAGTTAAGGTTTTTACAAAAGAGGAAACTAAGGCTTACAATAATTTAACTATACAGACAAATTTATCAATTAATAGTTTAGTAAATAAATTTATTCGTCCTGAAATGGTTTCTATTTGGGCTTTACCTAAATTAATTAATGAATTATTAAATTCAGGTTTACCGGCTATTAATTATCAAATTTATTATTACAAGCAATTATTTAAGCCTATAATGATGATGACAACCGTAATTTTAGCAAGTTGTTTTATTAGTCTTAAACAGCGTGATAATTCCCAAGAAAAAATACTGATATTAGGTTTATTTTCAGGTTTTATAGCATATTCGTTATCAGAAATATTATTAAAAATACTTACTTATAATAATTTGTCTTTAATTGCTGCTATTTTATTGCCTAGTATGCTAATATTTTTTATTAGTAACTTTATTATTTTACATTATAAGGAGATTTGAATAAAGTATTGATGCTGTGTCATTCCCGCATAGGCGGAAAGGTATTGTTGCGTGGATAAATTTTTCGTCATTGCGAGAAGAATTATGCAGTAATTCGACGAAGCAAGGAAGAAAAAAATTCTGTATATCAGAATTTTTTTAATTATTTTTCTGGATTGCCGCGTCGTTTCGCTCCTCGCAATGACGGTTCGGGTATCCACGCAGCAACGTCGCTTTTAGCTAGGAATGATATAATAAGTTTTTAGAATTTAGAGAGAAAAAATAAAATGATAATGAAATTTTTGGAAGGGTTTTCTTCCGGTATGGCCATAGATCTTGGTACGGCAAATACTATTGTCTATCAAAAAAGTCGTGGAATTGTTCTAAGGGAACCTTCTGTTATTGCTTTAATAAAAAAAGACGGTGCTTTTGTGCCTTATGCTTATGGTCATGAAGCAAAAATGATGCTTGGGCGTACTCCTACGGATATTGAAGCAAAAAGACCTTTAAAAGACGGTGTTATTGCCGATTTTAAGGGTGCAGAGGAAATGATAAAGTATTTTATTAGAATGGTGCATAATCGTCGCTCTTTTTTTGGTCCGACAATTGTTATTTGTGTACCTTCCGGTTCTACGCCGGTTGAACGTCGTGCTATTCAAGAAGCAGCAGAAAGTGCAGGGGGTAGGGATGTCTATTTAATTGAAGAACCTATGGCGGCAGCGATCGGAGCAGGGCTACCCGTAACGGAAGCGACCGGTTCGATGATTGTTGATATTGGAGGAGGCACTACGGAAGTTGCAGTTTTATCACTAGGGGGCATAGTATATGCAAGGTCGGTAAGAGTCGGCGGTGATAAGATGGATGAAGCTATTATCTCATATATAAGGAGGCACTATAACTTATTGATAGGTGAGGCTACTGCTGAAAAGATAAAGCAAGAAATAGGTACGGCTTATGTAGATGAAAACGCTGAACCGAGAAAAATGGAAATTAAAGGACGTGATTTAATTTACGGTATTCCTAAAGAAATGATATTGAACGAAAGACAAATTGCTGATAGTCTAATTGAACCGGTAAGTCAAATTGTTGAAGCGGTAAAAGTAGCACTAGAAGCAACGCCTCCTGAGTTATCTTCGGATATAGTTGATAAGGGAATTGTTTTAACAGGCGGCGGCTCATTATTACGAAATCTTGACTTTGTTCTTAGTGAAGCCACTAAATTGCCGGTAATAGTTGCAGATGATGCCCTCTCTTGCGTGGCACTTGGAACAGGAAAAGTACTTGAAGATTTTACAAAGCTAAAACATGTACTATTTAAACAGGATTAAAAATGGCAATACTTGCAAATAGAGTAAAAAATTCTTCAAATTCATTAGAATTAATAAGAATAATATCAAATACTCTTAAGCGTTTTTTTGTTATATTTGGGCTTGGATTGTCTGTATATTTATTTTTTACTACGCCTAAAAAAATATCTAGTATATCAC
The DNA here is from genome assembly GCF_000828125.2 of Rickettsia asembonensis. NCBI lineage: Bacteria > Pseudomonadati > Pseudomonadota > Alphaproteobacteria > Rickettsiales > Rickettsiaceae > Rickettsia > Rickettsia asembonensis. Next base: position 62,213 of record NZ_JWSW01000073.1, read on the forward strand.
TTGAGATAACCGGTAGTATAGTATCAACCGGTTTAGCAGTTTATGAGGATATATTTGAATATATAAATTCAATAACACAAAAATTTGTTTATTTTCAAGATTTAGAACGAAAAAATATAGAACTTAAACTTGAAATAGCAAGATTACAACATTTGCAAAGTGAAGTAGAATCGGTAAGAGCTGAAAATATTGCATTAAAAGATTTGTTAACGATTGCTGAGGAAGAAGAATTTGAATACATTACTACTAAATTACTTAGTGTTTCCTTTAATCCCTTTTCTAGAACTGCTTTGATTTCTGCAGGTAAAAAGCAAGGCATTGAACCTGATCAAATCGTTGTTAATTCAGGAAAATTAATAGGAAAAGTAATAGAAGTGAGTAATAATTATGCTAAAGTAATGTTAATTAGCGATGTTAATTCTAGAATACCTGTTAAAGCTAATTCTTCAAGAGAACAAGGTATTTTAGCAGGTAATAATAATAATAGTAAAATTTTATACTTGCCTAACAATCATTTAGTACAAAAAGATGAGGAGATAGTAACCTCCGGACACGGTAATATTTATCCTGCAGGTATTTTAGTGGGTTATGTGTCTAAAGTTACGGAACATGATGTTATGGTAAATGTAGCAGCTGATCTATCTAAAACGGAATTTGTGCAAGTATTGTTATCTAAGGAATAATGAAAAAGGGCTATTTTGGTATTATTGCTGAATATATTTGTATAATAATCTATAAATTAAAATTTTATCAAATACTACATCATAGAAAACGTTATTATGTCGGTGAAATAGATATTATTGCGTTACGTAATAAAGAAATTGTTTTTATTGAAGTCAAAGCAAGAAGCTCTAAAATTGATGATAGATTTGTATCTTTCAATCAGCAAAGAAGAATTACTAGGGCTGCTGAAATGTTTTTAAGTAGCAATTCTAAATATAGAAATTATAATATCAGGTTTGATTTGGTAGTTATAAGGTCTTATAAATTACCTATAATTATAAAAAATGTTTGGTAATACCTGTGTTGTTGCATGGCTCGAAAAATCCGTGCGATGTCATTCCCGCGTGGATCAGAAAATCTACTCAATTGTCATCCCCGCGTATGCGGGGATCCAGAAAAAAGGTATAAATACAGCAAATTTTTAAAATTAAAAGCTCGATTTATCTCGCTTTATGCTGGATTCCCGCCTCCGCGGGAATGACATAAAACGAGCCATGCAACAAAGCTCCACCTATGCGGGGATGACATTGAGTAGGCTTTTCGATCCATGTAACAAGGCTGGTAATACTCGACAAACTTTGTATATATCTATCCTTTATTTATTCAGAGGTTATTAATATGGCACTTGCGACTAAAGTGAAAGAATTTTTAGAAGAAAAATTAAAACAAGAAAAGATAGATCGTAAATATCTTGCCGAAGTCACTAATATCCCTTATACAACTGTTAGTAGAATTATGAGAGCGGAAGCTAATCGTGAATTCAATCCTGAAATAGATACAATCTTAAAAATAGCAAAATACTTTAATTGTACTATGGATGAGGTAATAAAAAGAAAAGTACGACATAATTCATAAAGTTGATGCAAGCGAATTTTGTATGATTTGGCTGTACTCACGTAGTTTATCTACTGCTTTTGCAGGTTTGCATTTAAATTCATCTTGTCTGAATATTTCTGAATATGCTGTACCTACGAAATAAAACATAAAATATGACAATAAAAAATAAAGGACTGATTATAATTTTATCTTCCCCTTCAGGTACGGGTAAGTCAAGTTTAGCTAAAGTATTATTGAAAATAGATAATAATTTGCGGTTATCTATTTCGGCAACTACAAGAAAACCACGCTTAGGAGAAGTAGAGGGCATAAACTATTACTTTAAGACCAATCTAGAATTTGAAGAATTAGTTAAGCAGAATAAATTTCTTGAATATGCTAAAATATACAATAATTATTACGGTACGCCTAAAGAATATGTCGAAATGTTATTAAATCAAGGCTTGGACGTTTTGTTTGATATTGATTGGCAAGGAGCAAAGAGCATTAAGAAAAATGCTACTAATGTTGTTGCTATATTTATATTGCCTCCTAGTATTGAAATACTGGAACAACGCTTAAGAAATAGAGCAACCGATAATGAAGAAGCAATAAAATTACGTATGCAGTCGGCACAAAACGAAATGTTACATGCTAATGAGTACGATTATGTAATTATTAACGATGATTTCGACCAGACGCTTAAAAAAATACATGAGATTATAGTTGCAGAACGAGAAAAAGCTTTTTGACTTTATCACTTTTTCTTTTTATACTGAAAATTAGAAGCTTAACTTCTAATTTTCATGGTACTAGTTTAAATGCTTAGAAAACAATTTCTTTCATCAATAATAAAACATTTTAAAACTCATAAAGTTTGTGCTTTGTTAGGACCAAGACAGTGCGGAAAAACTACCCTTTCTAAACAATTCACAGAAGCTTATAATATTTCTAAAATCAATATTTTTGATCTTGAAAATCCCTTAGATTTAGCAAGATTAAATGAACCGATGCTTGCTTTATCTGATCTAAAAGGGTTTGTTATTATCGATGAAATTCAGTATAAACCGAATCTATTTCCTATTTTAAGATTTCTTGTTGATACAACTGATATTAAATTTTTAGTACTAGGCAGTGCATCAAGAGACTTAATTAAACAAGGTTCTGAAACGCTGGCCGGTAGGATAGGCTATATTGAAATGACACCATTTACCTTATCTGAAGTGTCAGACACTCAAAAATTATGGGTACGCGGCGGATTTCCCTTATCTTATCTTGCAGATGATGAAGAGTTAAGTACTTTATGGCGTCAAAATTATATTAAAACATTTTTAGAAAGAGATATACCAAATTTAGGTTTTACAATTCCGTCTATGCAGTTACGTAAGTTTTGGTTAATGCTTTGCCATTATCATGCTAATATATTTAATGCTTCAGAACTTGGAAATTCTTTATCTATCTCATATCATACCGCAAAGTATTATTTAGATATTTTAGAAGGAACTTTTATGATCCGTGTTTTACAGCCTTGGTATGAAAATCTTAAGAAAAGACAGGTTAAAACTCCTAAAATTTTTTTTAGAGATAGCGGAATATATCACACTTTATTAGGGTTACATAGTTATGAAGCATTAAATACTAATCCTAAAATTGGTGCATCATGGGAGGGTTTTGCTTTAGAACAAATTATTAGATATTATAAAGCTGAGGCTGAGGAATGCTATTTTTGGTCATCTCATAACGGAGCAGAAATAGATCTTTTAATTTTTAAAAATGGTAAACGTTTAGGTTTTGAAATTAAATATACAAATACACTAAGTATTACAAAATCAATGCAAATATCCTTAGAAGATTTAAAACTTGATCAAATTAATGTAATATTTCCAGGTGATATTAGCTTTAAATTGTCAGAAAAAATACAGGCAATAGGCCTCTCCTGCTTAATTCAAAAAGATACAAAAGATGCAACTATATAGAGTTCAAGCTCTTAGAATATTATATTATTTCACATCCGCCTTTTTTAGCACCTTTGCCGGCAAGTTTTGTTTGCTGATCTTCATAATCATTATTCATTTGATTAAAAGTCTGATCGACTGTTAAATGTGGTGTTTCGGTAGTTACCATACTTGTAATAGGTTTAGATTTTATTTCCTTTGATAAAGTTGTTGTTCTAGCTTTAATTCTTTGTAATGCTGCTAATGTATCCATATCATTATTTTGTTTACTCATATTTTCTCCTATATTTTATTTGTTAAATTTTATCTTATCCACACGTTATTTTGTTTTTTTTGTTGAACTTGATTACTTTGCTCAACTTGGTGATTCTTTGGGGTGGTTATTGGGTTATTTAAAGAATCTTTTATTCTATTTGCTTCACGTTGAGTATTAATTTTACTACATATATTTTTACGTATATCTTGATCTTCACTGCTTAAATTTTTATTATTGACTATTGCTTCCTGTTGGTTATTGAGTAAAGAATGCTTCTGTTTAAATTCTTGATGTTTGTTAGGATCTAGAGTACTTTTTGATTTCTCTATAGCATATCCAAGCTTATTTATTTTTTCTTGGTTTTCTTGATGAAATACCTTAACACTTTCTATTTCTTCTTGAACGTGTTTTTGAACTTTTCTAGCTTCTTTTACTACAGTGTTTTTAACTGCTAGATTTTCTTTCTTTACTTTTAAATTCTCTTCTAATTCTTTAATTTGTTCAGGTAATAAATTTTTATCTTTTAATTTCTCAGTTAAATCATTAATCTCTTTTTCTATAATCTCTTTTTCTTCATTAGTTTTTTTAACTATTATATTTACTTCTTCTTGTTCCTCTTTAAGTTCTGCAAGTTTTTGTCTACGCTCTTCTATTTCTTCTTTAGTTAGAATATTTTTATTAATCACCTGTTCATCAATTATCTCTTCTCCCTTTTCATTTATTTTAACCATTGTTTCTATAGGAGGAGATAATTTTTTATATTCTTCTAATTTGCTCTTAAATCTATCATGAATAGCATTAAGTTCCTGAATTTGTCTTGCAGCTTCCATTTTATATTGTATTATTGCTTCTTCTCGTTCTCTTTGTTTTTCTAACTGTTCTAGCTCTTTTTGAGTAATGTCAGAATTAAGCTGGCTTTCTGCTAGTTCTTGCTTTTTTAATGCTATAGCCTCTACTTTTTCTGCTATATCATTAATAAAAGAACTATCAGATTTAATATTTCGAGCTGCACTTACTAATCTACTTAACTCTGCAGGATTATTAGTAGCGGTAATTTGAGCAAGAATAGCTTTAATATCATTAAGTGCTTGAGGATCAGTTGTTTTTTCTTCTTGTGGATATTCTTTATTCATAATTTTACTCACAATAACCTTTTATGTGTGTTTCCACCATCTATAAAACGTTAACAAAAATTAATAATTAAGTCAAGAAAGTTTTAACAAAAATTAATTTTGTATTTCTAGCCATTGATTTAATAACTCGTCTAGTTTCTTTTTATCATTAATTAATTGATTAGTAATGTAATTATATTTTGTAGGATTATCTAAATACAGATTAACATCTTCAAGTTCTTTTTCTAAGTGTTTGATGGATATTTCTAGCTTTTCAATATCGTTGGGCAATGTTTCAAGTAAACGCTGATATTTATAAGATAGCTTTTTATTTATAGGTTCTTTTTGAGGAATTAAAGGGAGTGGTTTTGAAGGTTTTTTGACTATAGGAGTCGTAGTAAAATACTGCTTATAATCTTCATAACCTCCTGTTAAATCATGAATTTTACCTTGAGCGAAAACTAAAGTTCTAGTAACTAACCTATCTAAGAAGTCACGATCATGGCTCACGACTATTAAAGTACCTGAATAATCTGCAAGTATATCTAGTAAAATTTCTAGACTATCCATATCTAGGTCATTGGTTGGTTCATCTAAAATTAACAGATTTCCAGGGTTAATTAGAATTTTTGCAAGTAATAATCTATTAGCTTCGCCGCCCGATAGAATAGAGGTTTTTGCATTAAGTAGTTTAGGATTAAGCATGAATTGTTTTAAATAACCGGCAACATGCATGGTTTTACCATTTGGTAAAAATACTTGATCACCGCCTGTAGGACATAAAGTTTGTTGTAATGTATGATTAAAGTTTAGTTTTTCTCTATGCTGATCAAAATATGAAATATCTAAATTACCGCCATATATAATTTTACCTAAGTCAGGTGTAAGTTGTTTTGTCAGTAATTTGATAAAAGTAGATTTACCTGAGCCATTTGCACCGATTATGCCGATTTTTTCGCCTTTTTTTACACGAAAGCTAAAATTATCGATGATTTTAGTGTTTTTATAGCTGAAACTAATATTATCTGCTTCAATAATGAACTTACTTTTAGCTATATTTTCGGCAAGTTTTACCCTAACTCTTTGTTTTGAACTAGCTAGTTTTTCAGTCTGTTCTCTTGTTATTACTCTTAAAGCTTTCAACTCCGCAAGTCTCTTTTGATTCCGCTTACGTCTAGCCGTAACACCGGCATTTAACCATTCATTCTCTTGAGATAGTTTTTTATTTAATTTCCGAAGAGCTGCTTCTTCTTGCTCTATTATAACATTTTGCCACTCATCAAAAAATTTAAATCCTTTATCGGATTTACGTAAAATCCCTCTATCAAGCCACCAAATTTTATTAGTAACATTTGAGAGAAATGTTCTATCATGACTAACGCAAATAATAGCACCGTTATAAGATTTAACAAATTCTTCTAGCCACTCAATCGTTTCAATATCTAGATGATTGGTAGGTTCATCAAGTAGTAATATTTCCGGCTCTAATATTAAAGCTTTAGCAAGGCTTGCTCTTCTAAGCTGACCGCCTGAATAGGTTGATAAGTTATCTGTTCCGTTGATTTGTAATTTTTCTAGAATTATATCGATTTGGTATTTATCTATTTCTTTTGTACTATCTGTTTGTTGTAAGACAAAATCATAAACGCTTAGATTAGTCTTTATAGAAATATCTTGTCGTAAATAGCCGGTTGTAATTGCAGGATCTTGAAATAGTTCGCCATTATCTAGTTCGTAATCCCCTGAGATTATTTTTATTAGGCTTGATTTTCCACAGCCGTTACGTCCTATAAGACAAATCTTATCACCTTTGTATAAATAAAGTTCTAAATCAGATAAAATTACTTTATCTGCAAAACTTAGATTACCGTCTTTTATGTAATAAATTGGGGGCATGGTTGATTATTGGCTAGTTTTTATGTCATTCCTGCGAAAGCAGGAATTCAGAAAAATAACCTTAATATTGGTACAAAATTACATATTTGATAGAATAAACATATAAAAACTTGTTTTTATATGTTTTACTGGATTCCTACTTTCGCAGGAATGACATAAGCAAAATAGCATACAGACTAAATCTTCCTAATGACTAAGCTAGCATTAGTACCGCCGAACCCGAATGAGTTGGAAAGCACGTAGTCTATTTTAGTTTCTCTAGCTTTTAATTTTACTAAATCTATCTTAACCTCATCCATAGGGTTATCTAAATTTAAAGTTGGCGGTGCAATCTGATCTCGAATTGCAAGAGCTGAAAAGATAAACTCAACACTTCCTGCCGCACCAAGCAAATGTCCTATTGATGATTTAGTAGAAGACATTAAAATTTGGGGATTCGCTTCTAAAAATAATTTTTGTACGGCTGCTAATTCTATTCCATCACCGAGATTAGTAGAAGTGCCATGTGCATTAATGTAATCAATCATATCGGGAGTGATAGCTGCATCTAGCATTGCATCTCTCATCGCTCTATAAGCTCCTCTACCTTCAGGATGCGGTGCTGTCATATGGTACGCATCACCTGTAGAGCCGTATCCTATAACTTCACCGTAAATTTTAGCCCCTCGATTTAAGGCATGCTCATATTCTTCCAAGACTACAACGCCTGCTCCTTCACCCATAACAAAACCGCTGCGGTCTTTATCCCAAGGTCTTGAGGCTTTTTCAGGATTATCGTTATATTTAGTACATAATGCTCTAGCAGCAACGAAACCTGCAACTCCAACAGGTGTGACTGAAGCTTCTGCACCGCCTGCTACCATAACATCTGCATAGCCGTGCTTTATCATACGCATAGCATCGCCTATAGCATGTGCTCCTGTAGAGCAAGCCGTTACTGCTGCTTGATTTGGACCGCTAAAACCGTATTTTATAGAAACAAGACCGGATAAAAGATTAATTAATGAAGCGGGGATAAAGAAAGGGCTAACTTTGCCGTTATTTTCTTGATAAAGTTTGATAGAGGTATCTTCGATCATTTTAAGCCCACCGATTCCTGAGCCTAATATCAAACCGGTTCTATCACAAGATTCTTCATCTTCGGGTAACCAGCCGCTATCTTCAACTGCTTCGGTTGCAGCTGCTACTCCGTAATGGATAAATTTATCCATTTTACTTAGTCTATTAACGTCATCTGCTTGTGTGAAGTTTTCAAGTTTAAATCCATCTTTCTCAGTGTTATCTATAAGTCCGGCAATTTTACACGCAAGTTTAGAAGTGTCAAATTCCGTAATAGTTTTTATACCGCTTATCCCATTTACAATATTTTTCCAAGATGAGCTAACATTAAGCCCAACAGGAGTAATAAGTCCAAGTCCAGTAATAACTACTCTTTTATTTACTCTTTGGTTCGACATTTTTAATTATCTATTAGGGATTTAATTTATGCAGATTAAGATTGGCGTTCTTTGATATATTTTATAACATCGGATACGGTTTTAATTTTAGTGGCTTCATCATCAGGGATATCAATACCGTATTCAACTTCTATTGCCATCATTAACTCTACGGTATCAAGACTATCGGCTTTCAAATCTTCTATAAATCTTGAATCCGTAGTTATTATCGATTTATCTTTATTTAGCTTTTCAGCGACCATTTCAATAACTTTCTGTTCGATCTTGTCCGTTGTACTCATAATTTTGAACTCCATAAATCATTTAATTTTATATGCCGTATAATAGCGGTTATTCAGCTATTAGACTTTATTTTAACGTATGAATATTTATTTAAAATATTCATAGCATTTTATCTTTAAAAGAACTTCTAGCACAAAAAATTATTTTATGCTAGCACAAAATTTTACACCATTAACATTCCTCCGTTTACGTGGATGGTTTGGCCGGTAATATATGATGCCTGATCGCTTGCTAAAAATGCGACTGCGTTTGCCACGTCTTCCGGCATACCGTAAGTACCTAGCGGAATTTTTTGTACTATGGCTTCTCTTTGTTTTTCGTTTAGTTTATCTGTCATATCTGATTTAATAAATCCTGGAGCTACTGCATTAACCGTAATTCTTCTGGTTGCAACTTCGTAAGAGAGCGATTTGGTCATGCCTATTAAACCTGCTTTAGAAGCACAATAATTAGCCTGCCCAGGGTTACCTGAAATTCCTACTATTGAAGATATATTAATAATGCGTCCATACCTGTTTTGCATCATTTTTTTTATTGCTTCACGATTTAAAATAAAATTTGCTTTCAAATTAATATCAATAACTTTGTCAAAATCTTCATCTTTCATTCTAATTGCTAGCGTATCACTAATAATACCGGCATTACATACTAAAATATCTAGCTTTGATGCTTTAGATATCAAATTGCTACATTCTTCTTTATTTGCAAGGTTGCATATTTCTATCGTATAATTATCTTTTAAAACCTTTCCAAGGGATTTTAATTTTTCCTCATTACTACCGCTAATAATTACATGGCTTCCGAGTTTGTGCAGTAATCTCGCTATAGCTCCGCCTATGCCTCCTGAAGCTCCCGTAATTAAGGAAGTTTTACCTGTTAAATCAATCATTTTCTTCCTCCGTTTGATCAAGATTTATATTAGTAATTTTTGACGATTTTTCACGTATTAATTTCTCAATTTCATTAGAGATTTGAGGATGTTCTTTTAAATATTGTTTGACATTTTCACGACCTTGTCCAATGCGTACGTTATTATAGGAAAACCAAGAACCGGATTTTTCAACGATATCAAGCTTAACTCCAAGATCAATTATCTCACCTTCTTTTGAAATACCTGAACCATACATTATATCGAAATCTGCAGTTTTAAATGGAGGAGATACTTTGTTCTTGACTACTTTTACTTTAGTTTGGCTGCCTATTACTTCTTCTTTATCTTTAATGGAGCCGATTCTTCTTATATCGATTCTCACGGAAGCATAGAATTTTAAGGCATTACCTCCTGTCGTAGTTTCAGGATTGCCGAACATCATGCCTATTTTCATTCTGATTTGGTTGATGAAAACAGTAATACAATTAGTACGATTAATTGATGCGGTAAGTTTACGTAAAGCTTGGCTCATTAATCTTGCTTGAGAAGCCATCTGGGCATCACCCATCTCGCCCTCAATCTCTGATTTTGGTACTAAAGCCGCAACACTATCTATTATTATCATATCAATACCGCCGGAACGAATTAACGTATCGGCAATTTCTAGAGCTTGTTCACCTGTATCTGGTTGTGAAATAATAAGCTCATCAATATTTACGCCTAATTTTTTAGCATAAGCAGGGTCAAGGGCATGCTCGGCATCAATAAAGGCACATGTACCGCCTTTTTTCTGTGCTTCGGCAATTAAATGTAGCGTTAAAGTAGTTTTACCTGAGCTTTCAGGACCAAAAATTTCAATGATTCTACCTTTAGGAACACCGCCGATTCCAAGAGCTATATCAAGCCCAAGTGAGCCGGTAGATATGGCTTCTATATCAACATTCGGACGCTGCCCTAGTTTCATTACCGAACCTTTACCGTAGCTTTTTTCGATTTGTGCGAGTGCTGCGGCAATGGCTCTTTCCTTATCTGTATTTGACATAAATTTCCGTATTATAAACTTACCAATTAAAATATAAGCTTAAGAAAAAAAAAGCAAATTTTATTTATTTTGTATCGAAATGTATATTCTACGATTAGTAATTCTATTATAAAAAAGCCAAAATACTATTTTTAGTATTTAAAATATACTAAAAGTATCAAAAAATATAATAGACTTCCTACATAAGTCATTTCTAAAGGTAATTTGTACGTCGATCCGGTACTCGAATCCTCACGTACGCTTGTGTACGCTGCGGTTCTGCGTTCCGTGTCTCCTTCAAATTCCTCTTTATAAGATGACTTATGCAGGAAGTCTATTAATAGAAAATCCATTATGAACGAAATAACAGCAAATACTCCTGATTTAATAAAAGATATTAGTGTTCTTATTGATAATGCTAAAGTACGAGTTGCCATTAAAGTTAATTATGAAATGACGATGTTATATTGGAATATCGGCAAAAGAATTCAGGAAGAAATACTTAAAAGTACTAGAGCTGAGTATGGGCAGGAAGTTATAAAGATGTTAGCTAAAGATCTTTTATCTTTATATGGGCGAGGATTTTCTCGTACAGCATTGATACGAATGAACCAGTTTTATCAATCTTTTCAGAATCAACAAATTAGTGCGACAGTATCGCGCCAATTAAGTTGGAGTCATATCGTTGAGTTATTGCCTTTAAAAGAACAGAATCAAAGAGTTTTTTATGCTTATATGTCTATACAAGAAAATTGGAGTGTTAGAAAGTTGCATAGCAATATCGATAAAATGCTATATGAAAGAACTAAGTTATCACAGAAACCTAACAAGGAAGTGTTGAGAGATAAGGAATTAAGCAGAGAATTACAGGAAGGATATTTTTTTGGAAAAATTTGTGTTTAAATTTAAGATAAATTTTGGTCAGTATATACAAAATTAGTAGAAATTTTGTTACTATCTATGTGTTATCTATGATAATATTAGCTACCCATTAAAACGGTTAATCGTTCCAAATTAAAACATATAGCCTTTATAAATTCAGAGAATTGAATTTTGACAATACCAATATATCTGACACGTTTATTATCTTGTGAAAATACTCTTTCAAAAGGTGCTCTAATTTTTGTATAATATTTATCAAGGTCAAAATTCTTATCTTGCATGTTATTTTTCTTTACAGCACAAAGATGCACTCCTTTCCTAGTGGCTGCATCTTTGACAGGCTTTGTACAATATGCTTTATCTACATATGTAGCACCGGAGTGTGGCATAACATGTTTAAAACCTTTGCTATCAGTAACATTTGCAGGGGTAACTGCAACCTTATTAATCATCCCTGATTGAATATCAACACTAACATGTTTTTTATAACCATACCAAAAATTATTACCTCCTTTACAACCAATTTTAGCTCGTTTATCATTTGCAACTTTAGACAAACT
>NZ_JWSW01000074.1:0-42644 GCF_000828125.2 Rickettsia asembonensis
TCAACACTCCCTGAATATTACCTTTATTTAGTTTCTCGATTCCTGCTCTACAATATAAAAATTCAAGCTTATCAGAACAAATCTCTTTATAATATCTATCAAATTTTAACTCATCCCATTTTTTTAATGCTGCAGCTATAGTAGAATATGCCATAGGATAATTAGATTCTTTATAAATCCAACCAATTTTTACTCCTACATTTTTATGTATATGTAAATAATTAATAATAGCCGTTTGAGATATAATATATTTTGAATGTCCTGGATCATTGTTAGTTAACCATTGTGCTTTTTCATTACTTTTAATACTCTCACATATATTTTCATAATCTTTATTGTTTTCCAAGCTAGATAAACAAATTATTTCTGTATCTTCTTTCATCTTTAATATATCTAATAAGTTATTAAGAGCCTTTTTATAGGCTTCAATACAACTTCTCAATTCATTATATCTGCCCCTTCTTCCTTTGCCATACTATCGGCAAGAATAATAATTAACTTTGAGTTATTACTTTGGTTTTTGTTACACAAAATTGTAGCAGTCATTAACATATGCATTACATCGATAGGTAGTCCAATACTTAATCCATTTACTTTTGATCACAGACCTATACCCATACATATATTTGGCTTTTCTTATGAAATATTAATATTATCACTATTATAACTAACTAGTGATAAAGCGTTTTCTAGGGAAATATTGTTTTTAGTTGTCATATAAATCTCTTATAATTTTTGTTAAAGTTAAAATAAATTGTTTATTAATGTGATGTTTTTGTGGGGCAATACGGATATATTGCTCTAGCCCTTCATATAAACTACAATTGACTACTGCCATATTATACTTTGCGATGGTTTGGCAGAAAGTAGTAGCATCACTAAAATATTTAGGTATCTTAGCTATAAAAGTTTGACTATGTGAAGGAATTACCTCAAAACCTAAAGCTTTCAGCGAATCCATCAGATATAATTTTTCCTGTAATAAATAATTGACCGATGAATTAAGATGTTCAGAATCCTGTAACGCAGCAATTGCCCCTGCAATTCCAAATGAATTAGCACGATAAGAACCAAGTCGCCTTTTCATGTAATTAATTCTTTCCTCTGATGCAACAATATAGCCCATGCGAAGTCCTGCAAGACCATATGCTTTTGAGAATGATCGTACTAAAATAATATTTTTATGAATTGCATGATTAAGAATAGTATTACCTATAAAATCAGCACTTGCCTCTGAAACCACTAGCGGCACAGTCAAATCATCGGCAAGCGAAATTAATTCTCTCGGACTATGCCAAATCCCTGTTGGATTATTAGGGTTGCATATATGTATTAGTGCAATATCCGGTTCTAGCCCTGTGAGTAAGGCTTTTAAATCTAAAGTAAAATCAGTTTTAAGTGGAATAGTTTTAGCATATCCTCCAAGAGTTGTAATACATGCTACAGATTCAGGAAAAGTAACTGATAGTACTATAATGCCTTGATTTAAAGCATATATTTTCAACACATCTTCAAGTAGCTGATTTGCCCCTGCCCCAACCATAATATTGATGGACCTAAAGGATTTTCAGAAAGCGTTTTAAATCAATACTATTACGGCTAGTACAAGCATAAGTATGCTCGTAGAGCTTTTTTATAATATTCATATTTAAGTCTTATTTAAAAGTAGTAAAAAATTAGAATTTGTAATAATTAAGATGAATTAGCGGCTAAATCGGCTAAAAGAAAACGGAGAGGTATAAAAAAATGTGAAAGTAGTGATAAGCTGATATGAGAGAGAACTAAAGTTATTTTTGTGGTTTAATATTATTTTTTTCATAAATTTTATTAGTTACGTTATTTATCATAGTTAAAGAAAGATTTATTAATGAGAAAGTTCTAAATCGATAAAAAGATTTAATATTCATAATGAAACTCCTAATTTTGTGAAATAATATAGATAGAAAGTAAATTATTGTAAAGTTTTTTATTGAACTTTGACATCTCGCACTTTAAAAAAACTATAAGATAAGGTAAGTACTTTAATGTCTTGCATTTCAGGGTCAAGCTCAAAATCCTTATCTATATAAAATGTAACCGGCATTAAAACTTTTTCGCCGGCTTTTAATAATTGTTCTTCAAAACAAAAACAATGAATTTTTACGAAATATTTTCCTGCTTTATTTGGAGTAACATTATATACGGAAGTACCTATTATATCGTTATTGCTTAGATTTTCCGTTTCATAGAACACTAGAGTATTCTGCCCCGGAACAATTTGCACTCTTTGCTGCCTTGGAATAAACCGCCAAGGTAAATCTTTATCAACATTAGCATCAAACTCGATAATTATAGGTTTAGTGCCTTTTACCTTAGAATATATACTCACCGTTTCTTTTGCAGTAGTACCACCATATCCTGTAACTTTACAAAACAAATTATAGATAGGTACGGAAGCAAAACTTAGTAACACCATACTAATTATTAATCCCAGCAAGGAAAAGGCTAAATTTTTATTGGATTTTTTAGACATTATTTGATTTTATTTAAAAATACTCTAGAAAAAGTTTATTTTAGATCATATATATGTTAGTATAAAGAAAAATAGTAAGGTTGGTATGACTAATAATATTAATGCATTAGCAATCTCTAGCGAATCAGGATTTTATAGCTACTTACAGAAAATCAATAAAATTCCTTCACTTACGCAAGAAGAAGAATTTTTATTAGCGAAATCCTATTTAGAAGAGAATGATTTACAAGCTGCACATAAATTAGTAACGAGCCATCTTAAACTTGTTGCAAAAATTGCAAGTGGCTATAGAACTTATGGTCTTCCTATTACTGAATTGGTTTCAGAAGGTAATATAGGTTTAATGCAGGCAGTAAAAAAATTCAACCCCGAACTCGGTTTTCGCCTATCAACATATGCAATGTGGTGGATTAAAGCCGCTATTCAAGAATATATATTAAAATCTTGGTCATTAGTAAAGATGGGAACAACGGCTGCACAAAAAAAATTATTTTTTAGCCTTAATAAAATTAAGCATAAAATTACCAATTTATACTCAAGGGCTATTACTGCCGACGATTTCATACAAATAGCAGATGAGCTAGGCGTTTCGGTTAATGAAGTTTCTGAGATGAATACTAGAATTTCAGGTCCTGATTTATCGTTAAACAACCCTATAAATAGCGACGATGCAGAATCAGGAGAATTAATAGAATTATTACCGGAAACACGCCCTACTCCTGAAACTATAGCTATTAATAAGCAAGACTCTACCGGTAAAAGGAAGTTACTATCAAATGCTATGAAGATTTTAAATGATAGAGAACTTCGTATTTTTACAGAGCGTAAATTAACGGATACTCCTAAAACTCTAGATATTCTAAGCAATGAGTATAATATTTCTAAGGAACGTATTAGACAAATAGAGAATACGGCTTTTGAAAAAATAAAAAAGTTTATCTTAAACCATAGTAAAAAAGTAGCTTAAGCCTTATTGGATTGTCATCCAGTGTCTTGACCTGCATTGCTGCATGGATCGAAAAACCTACTCTATGTCATTAGTTCAGCACGCCTGACCATTCAGGATCAGAAGCATCCGTTGGTGTTGTAATTTCTCTTTCATTATGACCTGTTAGGTCAATTGCAAAAATTTTATTTTTCCCCGGAGCTTTAGCTCTCGACGGCCAACCTTTAGCAAACATAATAACTCGTCCGTTAGGCGACCAACAAGGGCTTTCGACTAAATATCCGCTTGTTATTATTCTTTCACTATTCTCATCATATTGGGGGCATGCTTTCATAATTCCGATATTAAAAGTTTTTCCTTCAGCTCCTCTAATAATCTTAGTAAATGCTATATAATCTCCTCTAGGCGACCAGCTAGGAGCAGTGTAAGAACCTCCACCGAAACTAATACGCTGAACGTCACTTCCGTCCGAATTCATGATATATAATTGAGGCACACCGTTTCTATCGGAGCTATATACAATTTTTTTACCGTCCGGTGAATAGCTAGGAGAGGTATTAATACCGAATCCATCAGTTAATTTATGAAGCCGTTTAGTAGCAAGGTCAATTTCATAAATATGCGTCGAGCCGTTTTTAGCTATCGACATTACGGCTTTTCTACCTTCCGGTGAGAATCTAGGGGCAAAAGATATACCGGAAAAGTCACCTACTACGCTTTCTTTACCTGTTTTTAAATCCTTTTCATAAACAAGAGCTCTTCTTTTAGTTGCGTATGAAACATAAAAAATCTTATCCGCTGAACGAGCAAATCTTGGGGTTAATACTAGTGACTTTCCATTGGTAAGGTATTTATTATTAGCCCCGTCATAATCCATCAAAGCAATTCTTTTTATTTTCGGTAAAGAAGTGCTTTCTGATACATACACTATTTTAGTATCAAAATAACCGGCATCACCGGTAATTTTTTCATAAATTTTATCGGCAATTTTATGTGCTACTCTTCGCCATAAATTTTCCGGTACTTCAAGAATTTCGCCGGCAAGCTGTTTTTCAAGCAACGTATCCCATAATATAAAGCTAATTTTAAGCTTACCGCTTTCTAGTTTTTTAACTTCACCGTTTACTAAAAGGCTAGCATTAATTTGCCGCCATGCAGCAAAAAGCGGTTTATATTCTATTCCTGTCTTCTCTTCTATAAAAGATGCAGAGGAAATAGGACGAAATAACCCCGAAAGCTTTAAATCATTAGAGATAACTTTAACCACATCGTGACCTATGGCGTCATCAGCAGAACTATCAGCATTAAATTTATTAACCGCTATAGGCGTAGGATCAGCTTGCCCATGCTCAATATTTATTGTTTCAAGTGCATAACCTTTAAAGCTAAATAATAGTGATAGTATAAAATATATAATATTTCTCACTCAAAATACTCCTTATTTATAATTAACGTCATCGCAAGAAAATTGCAGCGTTGTTGCATGGCTTGAGAAACATCATTGCGAGGAGCGAAGCGACGTGGCAATCCAGAAAAAATAATAAAAAAATTCTGTAAATCAGAATTTTTTACTGGATTGCTTCGTCAATTGCTATGCAATTTCCTCGCAATGACGCCTTGCGGGCTATAATCCACTACCCAAAAATCTTCACCAATTCTTCCCATTCTCTTTTAGTCATACCGCTAGTTTCATGAGTAACTTTTTCACCGTTTATCATTCTTTTAATTACATCCAAGCCTTTACATGAAATATTTGCTCCTTGCAAACGATATTCCTCAAAAGCTTCGTAAGTAAAAGGAACCCAAGCTTTGACTATCTCAAGCATCTTTTCGGCATAAACTCTAATTTCATATTGTGCGTGAGGGTCGGCACGCAATCTTAGGAAATGAAGCAAATTATGTAAATTAATTTTCCAATACCATTCCGTATAATAATTTAAAGTTAAATTCATACGGGCAAGCTCTCTTGCTATTCCTGTGGTATTCTCATCTATAATATTACCATCTTCATCTGCATTCATCAGCTCCTTATAATGCCCGTAACACTGTTTAGCATCTTCCTCTAAGATTGCAAGAACCTTTTCGGCCACTTCTTTCGGTAAACTATCCCCTTCCCTACATTGTTTATTTACCGCAGATTGGGAAGCAATATTTGCCGGTTCGGGTAAATAAAATTCGTTGCCTAAAATAGAGTATCTCGCCGAATATTCGTTAACGCTAGCCGTTCTATGCCTAATCCATTGCCTTGCAATAAATATCGGTAGTTTAATATGGAACTTGATATCACACATCTCAAAAGGAGTGGTATGATAATGACGAAGCAAATAGTTTATTAGCCCTTTATCTTGGTTTAGCTGCTTCGTACCCTTACCGTAAGAAACACGAGCCGCTTGTACTATAGCACTATCATCCCCCATATAGTCGATAACTCTAATAAAGCCGTGATCTAACACTTTTATAGGCTCATATAAGATTTCTTCAAGTGCCGGGACTGTTACTCTTTTTGTGGTGTTGTGCATTCTATCCTCTTAAAATAGGTATTTCATTTTTGTTAGTTTGTTAGGATGTCATTCCCCCTTGGTATTTGTTACGTGGTTCAGTTTATCTGTCATTGCGAGAAGAATTACGTAGTAATTCGACGAAGCAATCCAGTAAAAAATTCTGTATATCAGAATTTTTTTAATTATTTTTCTGAATTGCTGCGTCGCTTTGCTCCTCGCAATGACGATTCAGGTGTCCACGCAACAAGGTCGGACAAGCCACGGCATGACATTTCACGACAAATAACTATATAAATTTTTACCGTTTCTTTTTAGCCATAATTTTGCCGGCTGGTATTCAGGATATATATCCTCAACTAGCTCCCAAAAATTTTCGCTATGATTCATTTCTTTTAAATGTGCCATTTCATGAGCTACTAAATATTTCAGTACTTCAAAGGGAGCAAAAACTACTCGCCAATTAAAAGCAAGATTCCCTTTGCTACAACAGCTTCCCCAGCGAGTAACATTTTCCATTATTCTAATATTAGAATAAGTCAAATTATGTTTTTTAGATATATTCTCTACTATTATTTTTATTTCTGCTAATAATGTCTTTTTAAGGAATACTTCTATACTAAGTTTTTTTAGTACCGTACTACAATATACTTCTAACGTAGAATCATTTAGTTTTATCTGATTTTTAGACGAATCAATATGTATTATTTCATAAGATTTTCCTAAAATAGAAATCTTATCTTCATCCTTTGGTATCACAGTTACATTACGGCGTAATTTTTGCCTAACCCAATATTCTTTACTTAACAGAAAATTATGACCTTTCTCTAGCTTTGCCTTAAGAGGCAATACAAGCTCTGCACCTTTAGGCGTAATTCGTATGGCTATATTTTTAGCTTTACCACTCCTCCTTACTATAACATTTTGAGGTTCACCGTATTTAGTAAGAGCAATAAAATCTTCCATTTAAAATTCTATATATTTACTCGGATCAACCGCTATTTTGTTTTTACGCATCGCAAAATATAACTTATGTTCTACATGTCCGATAACACTATTTTTAGTAATTTTATCACCTTTTTTAAGTAACAAATCGTCTAAACTCGCATATGCTACTTCTAAATCGTCTTTATCTAATTTAACTATTACTAAATTACCGAATTGTTTATTAAAACCTGAATATATTACCGTTCCTGCAGCTATCGATTTAACTTCGCTATATTCTTTAGCGGCAATATCTATCCCTTTACTTTTACCGGCTTTAAACTCGGTAATAATTACCCCGTTTAACGGTTTTACAAAGCTTGACTGCTCTATCTCTTCTTCATCTTCATTCCGAGATATAGGAATCTCAATATCATCATTATCATCTTCTATAATTTTTGCCTTTGGTTCTTCGAGTCTACCACTAACTTTTTCTGATACGGAATCGTCTTCCATAGTTCTTTGAACTATCAACCCCTCATCGTGTTCTAATTCGGTAGAATTATTATTTGCAGTAATATCTCCTACTTTATACTCAATTGGAGCAGGCGGCTGTTCAACACAAGCAACTAAACAAAAACATATAACAATACTAAGTGCAACAGGATATTTCATATATTTAACAAAACTATTATTTACATTAGAAAACAAATCTTACATAGTATATAATTTTTATCATTATTTTCCATCAAAAAATTAACTATGAAAACTTATAATATTGTCATAGCTAGTGATCACTCAGGTTATGAGCTTAAGTCTGAAATTATCAATTATTTAGAGCAGAAATCTTTGAAGGTTTATGACTGCGGAACGAATAATACGCAAACCGTCGATTATCCTGATTATGCTAAGAAAGTAGTAGATATTATTATTGAAAAATCAGCTCCTATCGGTATTTTAATTAGTGACACAGGAATTGGTATGTCTATAGCCGCTAATCGTAGCTCGGAAATAAGAGCAGCTTTGTGCCATAATATATTAACCGCTGAAAACGCTAAAGCTCATAATGACGCTAATATTTTAATACTCGGAGCAAAAACCATAGATCACAAAATAGTGTTTGATATTATAGATAAGTTTTTAACCACTAAATTTGAAGGCGGTAGACATAACGTTAGATTGTTAAAAATAAAATAAAAATATATTGACTTTACTCACATTATCTAACATTATTTCACATAGTACTCATGTAAAAATAGTGAAATGAATCTACAAGATTTTCGTATACATAAAAGACTAAATCTTAATCCTTCAGTAATTGAAGAAATTTATACAAAAATTTTTGAAATTGAAGGAGTAAAAAATAGTTGGTATATTACGTGACAAATCTTACCTCAAACACTAGATCGTCTTATACGTTCAGTAATTATCACTTCAACCGGCTCCTCCAATCGTATTGAAGGTAATAAACTTACTGATGAGCAAGTCGAAAGTCTATATAAAAATCTAAGTGTTAAAAAATTTAAGACTCGTGATGAGCAAGAAATAGTTGGATATTTAAAGTGTCTTGAATTTATCTTTAATAATTATGAAGAAATTAGTATTACAGAATCATTTATATTAAAGTTACATAATGATATGTTGGTTCATAGTGAAAAAGACGCAAGACATAAAGGAAATTATAAATTTGGATCAAATCGTGTAGAAGCAAAAGATCATAATGGTAATGTAGTCGGTAAAATATTTGATCCAACTCCACCTTATTTAGTAAAAAAAGAAATGCAGGAGTTAATAGATTGGTACAATTGGACGGTTGATAGTAAAACTAAGCACCCTTTAATCATTATTGCTAATTTTATTTTTGAGTATTTAGCAATTCACCCATTTCAGGACGGAAATGGTAGAACAAGCAGATTACTAACTAATTTATTGCTTTTAAAGCATGGTTATTTATCTGTTCAGATTATTTCTCATGAACACATTATTGAAGCAAATAAAATTGATTATTACATGGCACTTAATAAAACTCAAGTTACATGGAAGACAAAATCAGAAGATATTACCGCTTGGTTGATTTTTTTTAAATGTGGTTAAATCACAAAGTACTAGGGCATTACAAATAATTAAAAATGATAATATAGAGTATTCGTTATCTGCAAGACAACTAATGATGTGGAATTTTAATACAAAAGAAATTAACGAATTTAGTCGTAAAGATGCTGTAAATGCCCTTGGTTTTCCTAAACGAACTGTTGAATCTATAATAAAAAAATTATCTAATTTAAAACGTTTAGAGCGTCTTGGACAAGGAAAAGCTACACGTTATAAGCTTATTTAGTGTGTAATAACCTAAACAAATATGTTTCAAATTTTTAACTGATTTATTTATAGGTATTACCATAAAAGAATTATCTTGCACTATTAGCTCCAACTTACTTCCTGTAGATAAATTTAATTTCTCTCTAATATAACTTGGAATTGTCATTTGCCCTCTATTAGTGAGAGATACAAGTTGTGCTTTCATAATGATCTAATTATAAATATTTTCAGTATAAATTAATAGCATTATAATTAAATTTCCTATAAAAATATATATTTAACTTGATGAAACATTATTATATACTCGATAAACCATAATATGAATTGATGCTACTTAATATGAATCTTCAAGAGTTTAAACAAAAATATAATTACGATGTTGCAACGAAAATGATGCAGCAATATCTAGACATTAAATTTGCTAATTTAGATTGTTTACTGCTTTTCAGAATGGGTGATTTTTATGAGATGTTCTATGAAGATGCAATATTAGCCAGCAATGTACTCGGTATTGCCTTAACAAAAAGAGGTAAAAACGGTGAAGAAGAAATTGCGATGTGCGGAGTGCCTTATCATGCTCTTGAGAATTACTTAACTAAGCTAATCGAAGAAAATTATAAGGTTGCTATTTGTGATCAGCTTGAAACACCTGAAGAGGCAAAAAATAGAGGCGGTTATAAAACGGTAGTTACTAGAGACGTTACACGTATTATAACTCCGGGAACTATAATTGAAGAAAATTTAATTGCTTCAGCCGAACCTAATTATTTAGCAAGTCTCGTAATACCGAAAAATAAAGAAACGGCTAGCCTTTGTTATGTTGATCTTTCTACTTCCGAAATTTTTGTAGTTAATGTGCCGGAAGCGGAAATTCTTAATGAGCTGGCTCGTTTAAAGCCTCGTGAAATTTTGCTTAGCGAAAATCTAAGATCTTCTAATCTTGCGGATAGTATTTTCAAACAATTAAATTTTCGTATTACTTATCAAGTTGATAGTTTTTTTGCAATTAATAAATGCGAAAAAATCATTCTAGATTTTTATAAAATGAAAGATATTAAAGGAATCGGAGAGATATCTAATAGTCAAATTTGTGCTATAGGTAGCATTTTAGAATATTTGTCGTTAACGCAAAAACAAAATATTCCTCATTTACCAATCCCTAGAATTATCAATTTTCATAGCTATATGACTATTGATTTCTCTACTAGACGCAACCTTGAAATTGTAACAAACTCGCAAGGCGGCTCGAAAGGAAGTTTACTAAGCACCCTCAATCATACGGTTACTAAACAAGGCGGACGTTTACTATATAATTTTCTTTCAAGTCCTTTAACCAACATTGCTAAAATAAATCATCGTTTAAATATTACCGAGTTCTTTTATTCCAACTTAGAAATAGTAAAAAGAATTAGAGAACTTATAAAAAAAACTAGTGATATAGAACGCTGCCTAACACGTATCACAATGAACAGAAGTTCAGGTCGTGATTTACTTAGTATTAAATATACCTTAGAAACTGCAACGATTATTAAAGGAGTATTTTTTGACGCTTACGGTTTTAATTTACCTGATTTTATCGAAAAAATTATTAAACCTCTATCAGGTGATGCGGAATTATATAATTTAATAGACGAGAGCATAAGAGAAGATGCACCGAATAATTTAAATGACGGAGGTATAATAAAACATGAATATCATCCAAAAGTAGCCCAATTACATGATTTAATTAATAACGGGAAATTACATATTGAAAAGCTAAAAGATCAATATCGCAAAGAAACGGGCATAGACAGTTTAAAAATATCTCATAATAATGTTATAGGGCTTTTTATTGATATTACCGCTAAAAATGTTAATAAAATCCTTGATCCCAAATTTATTCACCGTCAAACAACGGTTAATAATGTCCGTTACACTACTACTGAACTACAAAAGCTTGAAAGCGAGTTAGTCAACGCTAAAACCTTAGTAATAAGCTTGGAAAAAGAATTATATGCGGATATTTGTAACCAAGTAATCGAAAAAGCTTCCTATTTACGAATGCTTGCAAGCTCCTTAAGCGTACTTGACGTATTTTGTAATTTTGCATATATCGCTGATGAATATGATTATGTTAAGCCTGAATTTACCGATGATTTAAGCTTTGATATCGTTAAAGGACGGCATCCTGTAGTAGAGAAAGCACTACAACGAGAAAGCAAAAGCTTTGTATATAATGACTGTCATTTATCGGAACTTGAGCGTATTTGGTTAATTACCGGTCCTAATATGGCAGGTAAAAGTACTTTTTTACGTCAAAACGCCATTATTGCAATCATTGCTCAAATAGGTTCGTTTGTGCCTGCTAAAAGTGCCAAAATAGGAGTAGTAGACAAGATATTTAGCCGAATAGGTGCCGCTGATGACTTAATTAAGGGACAATCAACCTTTATGGCCGAGATGCTTGAAACCTCGGCAATTCTTGCTCAATCTACAAAAAACTCACTAATAATACTTGATGAAGTAGGTAGAGGCACATCCACTTATGACGGTGTATCTATAGCGTGGTCGGTGCTTGAATATATCCATGATAAGCTAAAATGTCGCTGTTTATTTGCAACTCACTATCATGAGCTAACCGTTATGAGTAATTTCCTACCGGCTTTACAAAATTATACTATTGCTATTGAGGAGTCAGGTAAAGATATTCTATTTTTACATAATATTATATCAGGTGCTGCCGATAGATCTTACGGTATTCATGTTGCAGCTTTAGCAGGACTCCCTGCCAGCGTTATAAATAGAGCTGAGCAGATTCTGCTTAAATTTGAGAAAACTTCTACCGGTAAAGGAAAAAATATCTTATCTACGGAGTCAAATAATTTAAGTTTGTTTAACCTTGAGCATAATAAAACTACCATAAGCAGCAAATTAGATGAAAAATTTAAAACTATCGATCCTGATAAACTATCCCCTAAAGAAGCACTTGAATTGATTTATGAGTTAAAGAAGTTGATTTGATATAAATTTGAGGACGTTTGTAATGGTTATTATGTCATTCCCACGAGGCATTGTTGCGGTGGATACCAGAACCGTCATTGCGATGAGCGAAGCGACGTGGCAATCCAGAAAAATAATTAAAAAAATTCTGATATACAGAATTTTTTACTGGATTGCTTCGTCGAATTACTGCGTAATTCTTCTCGCAATGACGAAAAATCTATCCACGCAACAAGGCTGATCAAGCCACGGTATGACAACCTTGATACTTTTCCAACCAATATTTACTACAGGCGAAAAAATTGGGGTTAGCGAAATTTTCTTTACCGTAAGTAATTTCTTGTCCATGTGTATCTAAAATATTACCGCCGCCGGCTTTAATTAAAGCATGACCTGCCGCTATATCCCACTCCATAGTTTGACCGAATTTTGGATATATATCAGCTGCTCCTTCAGCAATTAAGCATAGTTTAATTGAACTGCCTATTGCATTTATTTGACCGAATGAATATTTACTTAAAAATTCTTTAGTAGCTTTATTTGAATTATAAAAACCTATTACCGCATTAAGCTCTTCATGTTTAGGTTCATGATTAACAAATATTTCTTTAGAATTCTGTTCGATTTTTAACCGCCCCTGTACATCGGTATAATATAGCTTTGCTGTTTCAGGGTGATATATCAAGCCGATAGTTGGAAGACCGTTTTCAATAAGCCCTATATTTACCGTATATGTATTTTTACCGTTTACATAGCTCCGTGTCCCGTCAATAGGATCGATTAACCAAAAAGTATCACTGCTTAATATAGGTAACGGCTGCTCTTCACATACTATAGCTATTTGAGAGGTTAAGCTTCGTAGAGTTTGATAAATTATTTTACTAATTTCCTTATCGGCATTAGTGACTACTGACCCATCTGATTTAATATCAGTCAATATTCCTGCCTTTTTTATATCTAGTGCAACCTTGCCGGTATTAATAATTAAATCTTTTAAAACATTAATTAAATTGTCATTCATAATTATTTATTTAACATCTTTGCAGCCGTATCATCTTCTAACCACTGACCGGTATTTAAAAACGTAGATTGCTGCAACTCAGCGATTTGATGATCAGGTGATCCCGGTAACATTTGCCACCCCAAATATTCAATTCCATAATATCCTATATCAACCATGCTTAAATAAGAGTCCATATTTTCTAAATCTTTTTTATTATTTGCAAAAATTACTATTTTTGTAGGTTGTTTTGGTATAATTTTTAAGAACTCTATAAGAGTTTTTACTCTATTTATATTACCGGTAAATATTATACCTAAATAAAAAATAGGGGCTCCAGCATCGCTTGGATTAAATCTAAATACATCTTTATCATTAACTTTATTAGTAAAATTAATATTGAGTCCGTAAAGTAAGGTATATAACCATCCTTCATAATTTTCAATTAAATTACATGGAGCAGTTATTTCTTGAAGACCTAAAACTGTTGCACCTTGTCGTTTCATCTTATTAATTAAATCTACCCATTTAGATTCAACAAGCATCATTTGACGCTGCACTATCAATTTTGCAATAGTTTTATTAACTGATGCGTTATCCGCTGCAAGACTATATAAATATTTAGTAAAATTTATATAAGAATTATCCTGATATCGAAATAATTTGGATTTCGGTGTTATAATAGTATTATCTATATTTATAAGTACCAGCGTATCTGCATCTATCTTCGGTAATAAATTTTTCATTGTTACCGAATCTACAGAGTAAGTAGGAATAATTTGACCATAACTTACACACGAAATAACTAAGCAAAGTAAGCTCAATAAAACTTTATTGATTTTTATCATAAGGATTTTTATCTTTTATCTTGTTAGTTTTTAGAGGCTGATTATTTCTTTTTAATTTATTTATTTGAAGTATTAAATCACCAATGGTTTTAGTATAATATGCAGCATCTTTATTTTCCGGGGTATTTTTATTATTATAATGATAACCAATAAATAATATATTAGAACTATAACTATTAAGTTGAAACTCCATTGATTTTAATAATTCTATATTACTGCTAATTATTATAAAAGCTTTAGGCATAAATCCCATTTGAATAAGGAAATTGAGCATCATTTCCGCTTCCGATATATTATTACTCGTCAATATACCCTTATAAAATACTGGATAAGTATTAGCAAAACTGTCTAAATTATTAAAAATAATATAATTATTGTTTGGAAAACTATTTGAAAAATCAATATTGAAATTTTTCTTTAAATAATCGGCAAACCATATTTCAAATTTAGGAATATTATTAAAATTACCGGTAAAGCCATCATTTACTGCTATTATAGGAATTTTACTATTACTCATTTCATTTACAAAATTTGGAAAATCAGCTTCTTGTAATTCTTTCTTATAACTATCATTAGTTAAAATCAATTGATTTATATAAATAGCTTTTGGATTTTTATTAATATTAAGCAAAAGAGGAGTTAGTGTACGATAAATATCTTTATCAATTTGTTCAACGATAGGCACTAAAGACTTAAACAAAAATTCATCTAACACCGTTACTACTAATAAATCCTGAGGTAGATAATTTTTATTATAATTTTCTTTAAAATCTTGTTTTATTTTATTTAAACTATCCACTTCTATAATTTCTGCTTTAACTAAGGAAGTAATAAATAATAGTAAGATAAATAAAGATTTTTTGAATATCATCATAATTTTTAAAATTTTATTATTGTATAGGATAGACGAAGTTTAATTTGGAAAAGAGCAAGGAGTCTATAAGGCGAGGAGCGCAGCGTATACTTAATACGTGAGCACCGCAGAACTTATAAGACGACGTAGCCAATTTTTCAAATTAAACGAGTATATATTAGTGTTACCACATCATAGTGCTAATATCAATCCATATTAAACTATAATATGGTAAATATGTTTGGAAGTTTTTTTAGCTCGCTTGGCGGCGGCATAGGAAATACATTTGGGGTTGGTATATTTTCAAGCGTGGGAAGATTTGCCAGTAAAATGCTTGGTGAGTATTTAGATCAATTAAATCACGAACCGATAGAATATGACAATATTAAAAATTTCAAAGAAAGTTTTAAATATATAACAGCTAATTACGGCGAAGCTATACCGTTAATTTTCGGTACTGCAAGAGTTAATGGAAAAATAATTTGGGTAGACAAAATAAAAGAAGTAGCAAATAGTACCCGTTATAAAGAATATTTCCCTTATTTTCATAACTTAAAATCCGTTACTAATTTCACTGAATATAGCTATTTCTTTTCTTTTGCAGTTAGTATTTGTGAGGGAGAAATTACCGAGATTAACAGAGTATGGGCAGGTGATGAGGTAATAAATTTAGGTAAATATAATTTTAGATTATATAAAGGCTCAGAAACACAATTACCCGATCCTTTAATTGAAAACTATCTCGGCAGCAGCAAAACTCCTGCTTTTAGATCGCTTAGCTATATAGTATTTGAAGAACTACCCCTAGAAGATTTCAGCAATATTATTCCAAATTTCTCATTTGAAGTAACAAGAAAACCCAATATTTATCTGCCTAATAATTATGCAAAAGTTGAAAATCTAATTAGTAGCATTAACATGATTCCGGGATCAGGCGAATTTGTTTACGATATGGAAGTACAATATAAAACTTTGGAAAGTTCTTACGGCGGCGTTATAAGCCATGAGGCTATTAACTCTCATAATCATTATAATATTGCAGATAGCATATTTAGCCTTAATCAGCTACAAAATACCTGCCCTAATATTAAATGGATAGCACCGGTAGTTTCTTGGTTCGGCGATAGTTTAGATATAGGCTATTGCAGCATAAAACCGGCTATAGAGTTTAACGACCCGCTAACCTCATATTCATGTACTTGGCAAGTCGGTCGTTATAATAGAGTAAATGCTAAAATTATCTCTAAAGATGAGCATTACACTCATTACGGCGGCACGGTTAATGATGCTAGTTTAGTGCGTTACCTAACCGAGCTTAAAAGACGTAATTTAAAAATTATGTTTTATCCAATGTTTTTCATGGATCTATCAGGTAAACCATGGCGTGGGCATGTAACAGGTTCTGCAAATGCAGTAAGTAATTTTTTTCATAAAGCGGACGGCTATAATAATTTCATTCTTCACTACGCACGACTGGTTAAAGATTATGTAAATGCCTTTATAATCGGCTCAGAACTAAGCATAACTTCTATAAAAGATTCAGCAAATAATTTTCCGGCAGTGCTAGAACTTATAAATCTTGCTCGTTTAGTAAAAGAAATAGTAGGAAGTAATGTACAAGTTACTTATGCTGCCGATTGGTCGGAATATCATCATACTAGCGGCAGATGGTATAATTTAGATCCGTTATTTGCCTCCCCTTATATCGATTTTGTAGGTATAGATGCTTATTTCCCTTTAACTAGTTCTTTAAGTTCTCAGATAACTAAAGAAGAAATTATGAAAGGTTGTCACACCGGCGAAGGATATGATTATTATTTAGACGGTAACGGTAATAAACAACCTCTATCTGCTGCTTATGCTTGGAAAAACGTAGAGTATTGGTGGAAAAACCATCACTATAATCCTGATGGAAATCGAACGGCTTGGGAGCCAAAAATGAAAAAAATATGGTTTACCAAGTTTGGCTTTCCATCAATAGATAAAGCTCCAAATCAACCAAACGTGTTCTTTGATCCTAAATGCACGGATGGCGGTAGCCCTAAATATTCCTTGGCAGGTACGGATTTCTCTGTACAACACACGGCTATTAAAGGATTTATAGAATATTGGCAAACGCAAGAATATATAGAAGAAATGTTTTTATGGACTTGGGACGCACGCCCCTACCCTGCATAGCCACACGGTAATATTTGGAGCGATAATCATTCATTTATGGGAAAAAGGACATTGGGTTAACGGCAAATTCGGCTCTTGTAGTCTTGCCGAGATAATCCTTGAGCTATCTGCTAGAAGCGGTATCGACCTGAAGAAAATCAATATTTCTACTATTGACGAAGTGGTAGACGGTTTTATTTTGAATAAAGTTTTATCTACAATAGATGTTATTAATTCTCTAAGAATATTTTACTTTTTTGATGTGATAGCAAGTGAATGTGAAAAAATTAAATTTCTGAAGCGAGGAGCAGGTAATTTAGAGCATCTAAGCAGCGAGAGTTTAATAAAAATTTCAGATAATAGTTATTTAAAGCAAACAGAAATACCTGAAGAAAATATTATTAGCAAGCTTAGTATTAATTTTATTGATAGGTTTAATAATTATACTAATTCCTATTGTTACATAAGCAATGAAACAGATTCAAATAGTCCAACCCTTAACGTCAAAATTCCTATTATTTTATCCCTACCCGAAATAGAGAAAATAGGAGGATTAATTTTAAAAAACGCTTCTATTGAGAGCAAAGTAATTAAATTCCTAATACCTTCCGTCTTTCATGGGTTTAAGCCAGGCGATTTTTTAATACTGCATTATAACAAACTTAAATATCAAATTAGAATAGTAAATATACAACTACTTTCTCTAACTTCTTATGTTACGGACGTTATAGATAATCTATCTTCTTATTATTTGCCAGCTGCAAATATTTTATCCGGTTTTGAGAAAAACACAAATGAGCAAATCAAATACGTTATTCTTGATCTACCATTTAATGTAGTGGAAGGAAATGATCAGCCTTACCTAGCTGTTTATTTACAAAGTAGTATTAATGAAGCCTTATATGTGTCTACAAACGGCAGAGATTATACCAAAATAGCAAATTTAACTAACCGGACTTTTATAGGAAGCGTTATCAGCTTTACTTCAAACTCTCTTACTATTAATTGTAAAAGTTTTGAAACGCTAGTTAATGATGATTGGAATTTGGCATCTTTCGGTCTAGAAATTATAAAATTCAAAAGATGGGAAAAATTAGATATTGATACTTATAAAATAAGTGAAATAGTTAGAGGCGAATTTGCTACCCAAAACTTAATTCGCTCTCATCTTCAACACGAAAATTTTATTTTACTTAAAAAGAATTTTAATATCATTCCTGTAGCTAAAAAATTAAAAGACAAAAAAGTATATTTTAAAGTCAGCAACCTATCACCTATAGAAACTACTTTCCAAAACAAAGCGGGATTATAGATAGAAAATTTTAATTTAATTTTTTAATCTCTCCTTTTGTTAAACCGGTATATTTTAGAATTTTTTCTATAGGTTCTTTATCAGTTAGCATTTTTTTAGCTAAGGTAATTTTTTCTGCCTTTATTATATATTCAACAACTTCCATATCTTTAGCTTTTTGGAACTGCATACCTTTTTCGATACCTTCTTGAAGCCAATGATGTGCAATACTTCCCATAAATTTCTTCTCTTACTTTTGAAGTTGTTTTTGCAGTTCTTTAATTTCTTTTCCCGTAAAACCGGTAAATTCAACAATTTCGTCTAAAGGCCTATTTTTCGCTAACATTTTTTTTGCTATCTCCACTAATTTCATTTTACTAATTTGTATACCTTCCTGCATACCTTTTTCGATGCCTTCTTAAAGCCAATGATATGCGATACTTCCCATAATTTCCTCTTCTACTTTAGGACTTAAACATGATTTAAGCATATTTTCTAACTCTATTTTATCATTTTGCTCTACTTTAGTCAAAGAGTAACTCAAAGCACTTTTTATATAATCAACACCGGTATTAGAATTAGCAACTATTGTTAAACAATTAGATATTTCTTGCCATTTATCAAATAAATTAGGTTTATGGATGGAAGTGTTGAGAGATAAGATAAGAAATTAAGCAGAGAATTACAGGAAGGATATTTTTTTGGAAAAATTTGTGTTTAAATTTAAGATAAATTTTGGTCAGTATATACAAAATTAGTAGAAATTTTGTTACTATCTATGTGTTATCTATGATAATATTAGCTACCCGTTAAAACGGTTAATCGTTTCAAATTAAAACATATAGCCTTCATAAATTTAGAGAATTGAATTTTGACAATACCAATATATCTGACACGTTTATTATCTTGTGAAAATACTCTTTCAAAAGGTGCTCTAATTTTTGTATAATATTTATCAAGGTCAAAATTCTTATCTTGCATGTTATTTCTCTTTACAGCACAAAGATGTACTCCTTTCCTAGTGGCTGCATCTTTGACAGACTTTGTACAATATGCTTTATCTACATATGTAGCACCGAAGTGTGGCATAACATGTTTAAAACCTTTACTATCAGTAACATTTGCAGGGGTAACTGCAACCTTATTAATCATCCCTGATTGAATATCAACGCTAACAAGAATTACAAAGTTTAATCAACGAGCTAGAAGAAGAGCTAAAAGAAATAACAGAATTAACAAATGCTTTTAAAGAATTAAAAAAATTAACTGAAGCCGAATTACTTCAAATATGCACAAAAACTGTAAAATTAATAAAAAATAATACTTTAGAAGAAATTAACACAAAAATAGAATATTTTGCAAAAATATCTGAATCTAAACTTGAAAAAGAATATCAAACTAAAATAACTGAAACTTAGCATAAAGCCGTAGAACAAAAAGAACAAAGCAAAGAGGATCTTGAAAAAGCTTTTCTGTTCAGTGAATTGCTATTTAGTGAAGCAACAAATACAGATTTATTAAAAGTATATGAGAATATAACCTAAAAGATCAAGAAATGATCAAGACAGCTGAGAATAAAAAAGCTTTAGAAGAATATCTAGAAAAAAAATACGTTCTACTTTTAAACTCTAAGAATTCTGAAAAAGAACAACAAGAAATAATTGCTAAATATAAAAAAGAAGTGGAATCCTTAAATAAGGAAAATCGACAAAATTTACAAAACCAAGAACATACTCAAAGAACAGGAAAAGAAATAACTAATATTGAAGAACATAAGTTAGTAAAAGCAGGAATATTAACACAAGAAGAAATTACACCGTATTTAAGCTACTTAATACACTAGTAGTATAACTGAAGAAGATAATGAAGAAACTTCTCTAGTAAAAAAACTATTTGATGCTGCTCGTAACTTTTATGAAAATAATCCTACCCAAGGCTTGCAAGAGTTAATGGAGATACCTTACCAAAAAGCTAGTGATTTATTAAAAGAAAATATTTTACAGCTGCTTACAAACAGCCAAATTAGTTTTATAAATGTAAATTATATAGAAGCTAGTGAATTAGACAGAATGGATAATATTGGATTCGACTCTGATGAAGATAATAATAAGGATTATAATTTGTTAACATGTATGATTGCTTGCGGAGGTGTCTTAACATTACAAAAACTTATTAATGAAAATAAAATAGATAATTTTAAGAAAGAAGAATTAGATTTAGTAGTTGCACTTTTCAAAAAAGACACAGAAATTTTAAGTAAAAATCATGAGATAAAATTAAATAACGAAATAGGGAAATAGGGAAATTTTTATTAAAAACTTCAAAACCAACCTATGAGTTAAAAAAACTTATACCTTTTATAAATATACGAGATCTAGGGAATGAAGTTTTTGTCCTAGCAGCCCTACAAAAAGAAATAGATATAATGAAGAAAGTAGACAAAGAAATTGTAACCTCTGAATATATATCAGAAGCTCTCACTATTAGTATTTATACTAATAATATAGAAATAATAACCTATTTGCTTTCTTTAGAAAAAACAAACATCAATGCAAAAGATGAAGACGGCGATACTCCTTTACATCAAGCTACCGCTGCTAATAATCCTGAAATAATGGAATTATACTTAAGCATGGAAGTATTGATGTCAATGAAAAAAACGCTATTGGTAATACTACTTTATATCAAGCTGTCACTCATAATAGATTTGAAATAGTTAAGATACTAATTGAACATCCGAAGATCAATGTTAATGAAACAAATTTATATGGTAATACTCCTTTACATCAAGCCAATAATTATAATTATTTTCCAATAGTTGAATTATTACTTAGCCATAAGGATATCAACATTCATAAAAAAAATTCACACAATGATACTCCTTTAGACTTAGCTACTAATAAACCGGAAATATTTAAATTATTTAATGACTATAAAGAATCTCATAAAGTTTCTACGATTTCTCAAGATCAAGAAGTACAAATTCTAGGTGAAGAATATAATTGTAATGCATTTGACGGAGCATAATTAGTTCAGTTATATGTCATCCCGTTGCTTGACCACGGGATCCAAAAAACAATTAATCATTAAAATTATAACTAATATTTTTTCTAGCAGAACTTATATCTTTTAAACGTTCACAAACCTTTTCAAAAACTTGTTTAGGCAAGATATTTGAAGCATTAATTTGTAAAAATTTATCGTCTTTTAATTTAATCGAAAAAGAAGGTTCTTGGAATTCCGGTCCATCAATTTCTCTAGCAATTTTTATATAATAACCGATTATATGACTGTTATAATAATCACTTTTACTAATCATTTTCTTAGCTATTTTATTAATCTGCATATCAGTTTTAGCAGTATAAGTAACCGTAAGAGCAATGCCGAGCATAAGACGCTGTCTATGACTAAAAGGAATGTCTGAAGATAGTATAAATTCCGAAACAAAATTTGCTCTGAGCGTTTTATCAATATTTTTATTATATTGTGCTAGCATTATAGCGAGTTCAATAATAATAAGAGTCGTGGCATTGGAATTAATTAAAAGATATTGTACTGCTTCAATATATTTTTCAATTTTACATATATTTCTATCAAACTTTACTAATCTCTTCACCCTCTCATAAATAATATCTTTTTCTGTTTCATGAGACGGTAACGAATCAAATCTTACTCCTTCTTTTAAACCGTAATTTGAGATAATAATCTTTTCCGGTGAAAATACCTTAATCATCGCTTTTATTACTAGAACTGCATTATAATTTATGGCTTTCTGCTCGTAATAACTCAGCTTTAATTTATCGATTTGCGATAATTTCTCTAAATATAACTCAAACTCTACACGATTTATTTCAAAATTATGTAAATTTTTAAGGGGATAATTTATAGACTCCATATATATACGGCTCATTAAACGTAATGCACCGCCAATTAAATATAAATTAGGATGATGTGCAGCTCCAAATTCTTCCTCTAGCATTTTAGTAATCAGTCCAACATCACCAAAATTGCTACTAGCAATAATTTTTGTACCGAGCGGCAATGATTTTAATTTACCGACTTTTTTATTTCCAATCTGAGCAAGCTCAAGACTTCCACCGCCAAGATCGGCTACAATACCGAAAGCATCACTAATACCGGAAATTAATCCAGCAGCAGTTAAATAAGCTTCGCGTTCACCTGAGATAATTTCAATATCAATATTGAATCTCTTTTTAATTATAGCTTTGAATTCATCTGCTTTAGGATGCCCCCTAAGTATAGCTGTTGCAACACATCTAATATTAGTAACGGACAGTTTGGTAAAAATATGGATAAGATATTGTAGAGATAAATATGTTTGATGTTTTACATCTAAATTATCTAAATTAAGTAAATTTGTAAGATAATTTCTAAATTTATAATTAAAAATTTCCGGAGCTCCAAGCTCATCACTTTCATAAACTACAGCTCTTAAAGCATTTGAACCGATATCAATAATAGCTGAACGCATTTTTGGATCTTACTCATTATTTTCCGGAGCAGTTGTTGTTTCAGTCTCTTCAGAAGCCTCATTATTATTTGCCCTAGGATCAAAAGGTACTTGAGTAGGTACAAAAGTCGGCGGTAATAATCTACTAGTAAAAAATTTATCTTCGTAATACTTAATTTTACGAGATTTTATAGGTGGAAAGGATTCTATTAAAACAATTTGCTCATCTCTCGGTAACTGTATTACTTCTTGAGGTAAAAGTAAAGCTCTTTGAACTTGAGAAACGTTTTGGGTTCTAGTAGAAATATTAAGGTCAAAAAATAAAGGTTTACTAAATGATCTTTGTTCTACCGTCTTATTACCGACAAGCTGCGATATTAAATTTGCCGTTTCATAGTTATTAGCAGCAAAAGTAATACGGTATGTTGCATTAGATAAGAAAGAATTCATCCCTGCATCTTCATATGTTCCTTTTAACTGCTGCGTATCTTGAATAATCAAAAATAACCGAACTCTATAACCTCTAAAATAAGCTATACCGGCTTTAAAAGTATCCATCTTCCCAAGCGTCGGGAACTCATCAAGTAAGAACATTACCCCATGTGGCTCTTCCTTTAAATCCGGCATTTTACGGCTTAAAAATTCTGTCGCCTGCTGATAAAACACCTGCATTAATTTTTGTAAACGCTGTATATTATCAGGTGTTAACCCTACATATACGGTTGTTTTTACTTTTTTAAATTCTTGTACGTTGAAATCAGAAGATGCAGTAGCCGAATCAATAAGCGGGTTTGCCCATAATTCAAGTGATGAGTTCATTGTAGATATTATGCCCGAACGCTCTTTATCGGCTTTTTGTAAAAACGCAGCAATATTCATATATGCAACAGGATGTATTACACCGCCAAGCATATCGAGTACGACCGCTAGATTATAAACTACGTCGTCACTTCTCATGGTACGCACTACTTCACCGAAAGATTTAGTTTTAGTAGGATCGGCTATTAAATATAAAGTTACACCTAAGAATAAACTTCGTGCTTCATTATTCCAAAAATCCTTTTCCGGCATTATAAGATTTGAGATTTTCTGCACGTCATCAACCATCTGCCCAGGCTTAGTACTAACCCAATCAATCGGATTGTAACAATGCGTAATACCATCGGGATTAGAAGGCTCCCATACAAAAACTTTCTGACCTTGTTTCTCACGCCAACCGCTCGTCAAACCGTGATTTTCGAGCTTTATGTCATGTACTACTACCGAATCACTCCAAAATAACAGGTTAGGTATCACAAAACCCACACCTTTACCTGAACCTGTAGGAGCAAATAATAAAGCATGCTGGAACCCGTCTGCAACAAAATATCCCCCGGCATCAACACCTATTAACATACCTTTCTTGGATCTAAGACCAGCAGCCTCTATATCTGACGGATTAGCCCAGCTAGCATCTCCATATACTTTTTCCGGTTGCTCAAAAAATTGTAATGATTTTATTCTTTCAAAATTTTTAATGTAAAATATTATGACAACAATAGCTGGACCAAGAAGAGATGCAAGTAGCTTCAATTTTAAATAATTATAGTCGGCAATTTTTAACTGCCCCCAAACGTTAATAAGCCAGTAAGCCCACTTATAAGCAATATTTATAGCATTTATATCTACACCTAAAGCTCCAACCTCATTAGTAAAAATTGCAACAAATGCACCGCTTATCCAAATGCTACAAAAAATAACAACCGGATGAATTATAGCATGACCGAATATATTCCTAGTAACTTTAAGTATCTTATGCCATTCCATGAATTGATATTCCTAGTTTATTCGTGAACTTTTACAGTTTTTCTGCTGTTATCCCGTGGTCAAGCAACGGGATGACAGGAGGTCTACACCATACCCTCAGTATTCTTATTCTTCTTATAATACACTTCCGAAACATATCTTTTCCCACCGCTACCGCGTTTTAACTGCACAACGATATCTACAACGGTTAAAATATACTTCTTTACTTCTTCAGGCGGCATACCAAGATCTGCTTGCATAACCATAAGCTTTAACTGCTCAATAGCCATAGCGGGACTATCCGCATGCAGTGTTGATATTGAACCGGGGTGACCTGTATTAATAGCACGCAAAAAACTAAAAGCTTCCTTACCTCGAAGCTCACCTACTATAATTCTATCCGGTCTTAAACGCAAACATGCCTCTATTAAATCTTGAGTAGTAACATTTGCACGTCCCTGTCCTCCTTTGGAAGCAAGTAAATGCACTCTGTTAGGATGGCTTGATAGCACAACCTCACGAGCATCTTCTACAGTAATTAATCTTTCTATTGCAGGTATTTCAGTAAGTGCCGCATTAGTAAAAGTAGTTTTACCGGTTGAAGTACCGCCGCTAATTATGATATTTTTCTTTGAAACAACTGCATGTCTAATAAATTCTTTAATCTTTTTTTCAGCTAAGAAATCATTTAAAATTACTGCATCTTCATCTACTAAACTCTCTGTTGCAGTATCATCAAATGCTCCCATTTTAGCATATTCATCTAAAGTTAGATTCATACCGCTAGGCTTTCTTATAGAATAAATGATTTGTCCTATCTCACAAGCAGGAGGAAATACTATTTGAATACGGTAACCATTCGGCAAAGTTGCAGAAAGTAAAGGCTTTTCTTCCGAAATCATCTGTTCTGTAGATTGAGCGACTAAACGCCCTAATGAAAGTAGATGTTCACTATCCAATTCCGGTATTTGCTTAGAATATATATCGCCTTTTTTTTCAACCCATGCTTCTCCAGGCTTATTAACCATAATCTCGTTAATACCGTCTTCAGCAAATAAATTTTTAAAAGGAAGTAAAAACGTCTCTAAGGCTGCAAATTCTTCATTCATTTCATTACCTTCGATCTTAATAAAACGGCTTTTGGGAATTTATAATCCTTATTAACGTATATTCTAACCGGCATACCTTGATTAACCGTTGTCGTCGGCTTAAACTGCTGCTGCGTTATCATATTTTGTACAACATTCGTCACATCCGTAAAAACTTGAGTAGAAGCTTGTTGTGCTTGTGTCGGAGTCGATGCTATAGAGGTAGTAGTAAACAAACTTGAAGCTGCCGTATTAACTGCCTGTACTAAGGTTTGAAGTCTCTGCTCAGCAGTATTCGCTGAAGAAGCAGTTTGTGCTGTTATACATGCTTGAGTCATAGTAGTATAAGCAGTCGAAGTTTTATCGGTAATAGCCGCAAGTACGTTAGTACAAATCGTAACTATTCTAGTACTTGCATCAATCGAGGTATTAGCCGCAATAGTTTGAGCAGTATTTAACAATTGTGTTGCCGTAGCACTATTGATAGCTGCTGCCTGCGAATCTATAGGAGGCGGCACTAACTTATCAAGAACTTTAGCAAGACCTATATTAAAGCCGGATTGTAATACGGCATTTGCAAATTGTTCTTTATATTTATTATCGACTCTCCCTTGTAGTCCCGGTCTACCTAAATTATCAACTGCAGGTGAGTCGAATTCTATAATATAACCGTTAGTTAAATCGATTCTATCCCATATTATAGAAACTCTACCGTAACTATCTGACGAAGTTGAGGTTGCATATTTACCGAATATTTTTGCCCCTTTCGGTATCAATATAACTTTATCTTTCTCAGAAAATACGTCTCTACTAATAATGGCTCTTATTTCACCACCGAGATCACTATTTATTGCCGTCTCAAGTACTGCATCAATTAATTTACCACGTCCGAGAACCAAAGACATATCACCACGATCTTTAAAGGTCGCTTCTGCCGTAATCTGTTCCTGTGTTTTTTTAGGCTCTACACCACCAACTAACACTATAGCTGATTTTCTTTTTGCTTCACGACGTTGCTTCTCTGCATCACTCTCAACTAACGTTCCTGAAGTCGAAGGCAACGAAACCGGCGGCAATGGAAGCGTTTTGTATTTATTCTCTTCTACAGGAGTAGTAGGAGGTAAGAGCGGTGGAACTTCTACTACCGGATGAGGAGGTGGTGGAGCAGTAGGCGTCTCAATCTTAGGTGGATCAGGTAATTTTGGAATCTCCGGAATATTATCATCAACATCCGCAACAGGTTTTACAATATTAGTCGGCACTTGAGTATCTGGTATTTCTTCTTTTTTAGTAGCGAAAAAAAGAGTATAAAAAATATATATAAAAATACCGCAAATTACGACTACTATCGCAATACTCTTATTAAAGCTAACTGAAACTTTTGATAATTCTCTCTGTACTTCAGGAGCATCTGCTCCTGATAAAGAACCGGTATTATTATTGTTATTTTGCTCTTCAGCCATATCTAAATTATATTAGTTAAAGTGTTCTTGTTGTCATTCCCGCGTAGGCGGGAATCCAGTAATCTTTAATACCGCAATGTCCAGTCTTTATTTTATTTTTTCCTGACTTTCGTGATCAACCAAATCACACCATAACACCAGAAAGAACTGGATTCCCGCCTACGCGGGAATGACATATAGCATCAAGCCACGGTATGACACAGTACCCTACTAAAACCTTGCCATATAATTACTATTTTTCTTAGGATAGTAAAATTTAATTACATATACTAAATCCCTTTCGTTACCCATCATAAGTTCCGTAGAAGCGATATCAAATTCATATGTTCTTTTATTAGTTATAATAGTCATATTTGTACGAATATCTTTTTCAAGAGGCTTAATAAATAATCTATTTGCCAAAGGAGTTATTTTCCAAGCATAAGCATCCCCAAGAATTATATTTTGGATTTCTTCATTTTTAGCAAATTCTATATGCGATTGAAAGCC
Source organism: Rickettsia asembonensis (assembly GCF_000828125.2). Taxonomy (NCBI): domain Bacteria; kingdom Pseudomonadati; phylum Pseudomonadota; class Alphaproteobacteria; order Rickettsiales; family Rickettsiaceae; genus Rickettsia; species Rickettsia asembonensis. Next base: position 27,624 of record NZ_JWSW01000074.1, read on the forward strand.
AAAATGTAAAACTAACAAGTAAACTTCATTTGGATTATATATATAAGTTTTTATCCTATTATCTTTAGTTATAGACAAATCATCTACATAATTATTACTACTATTATTACATGGATCATCTACAAGTGGACATTCTCGTTGTACTGTAAAACCACTTAATAATATAAAAACTAAAAAATAAAATCTAACTATTGTCATCGTCTACCCTATATCCGTTAACTTGAAACCCTACCGGATTTATATCAAGTTCTGAATCTGTTAATTGCATAGGCACATAAGCATAACTTACTACCGCTATTTTATTATAAACTAATTGGCTTCCTGATGTTTCATTTACGGAAAATCTAACTATATATTTATCTGCTGCGATTTTTGACCATGATTTTATTACTAAAAATGTAGTATTATCTTCTTTATATTTTATCGTAGGATCAAAATCTTTATTTCTTATATAACCAAGATAATTATAATAAACACCGCTTGTTGAAAATAATCTTATTGTTGTACGAGCTATCGTTGCAAAATCAACTGGATTATATGTTTCCCGTGCCGTTATGTATTTCTTTATAAAATACCTTGTAAGAGACTCATCCGCCGTTAACACCGGTGATGAAATAGGTTCTACCACCGAGGCACGTCCGGTATTACTATTAAGCTGAATAACAAAAGGATCAAACTGTTTGGATTTTACTACAAATGCTATTACTAAAGTTGATATAACCATAAAAATGGTTAGTAGTATTATTAATATGATAAGTAAGTTACGTTGAACAATTAACTTATCAGATCGCTCTTCATACCAATTCTGAGTAATTTTTAAAGGATTAGCCGATTTAATACTTTCTTGATTTTGTGTATCTCCTAAACCGCTTTTTGAGTTGTTACTTGATTTAAAGAAGTCAAATATATTATTCATATCAAAGGTATTTTTATTATTACATTGTTATTGTGTAAAACTATTACTTTTATGCTATATTTACTGAATTAACCGGTCTTCTTATACAAGGATTTACGCTTAAACTCGATCCATCATCTATATCAGCAGAAACGCACGGGCTTTTAATTTCATAAGGAGCTGAAGAGGTACATGACAACAATTGAGCAAGCATAATTAATACTAATAGAAACTTTAATGATTTTAACATTCTAATTATACATTATTAAATTATCTTGTTACTATTTTAAAATTACCTTACTATACAATAGTTCACAAGCATTTTTTGAAAAAATCTATTTATAAATATAAAAAAATATTAAAAAGATTGTAAACTATTATACTCTGAAGTAAATAAAGAGTAGTTATACGAAGTTCAACTTGAGAGCAGAGCGTACACTTAATACGTGGCTACCTGCGGATATATTGTCGCCAATTTTTCAAGTGGGACGAGTACAACATAATAACTACCATCAATAATTGTTATTGTATAATTTTAATTTATAATTTATTTATTTTAATTTTAAAGTTAAACAATATTTGGTATTGTAACAACAATATAAAATTATTTTATAGCTTAAATAACATTAAATTAACAAATCATAATCATATTATAATAATTATGATAGAGTTAAAACAGAATAAAATTAGATATTAATCTAGTAATTATGGACCCATTAACCAACGCGATACAAGAATATATAAAATCCGGCGAATATTTTATTGATGCAAGAAAATGGTATAATTTTAAGTATATCTTACCATTAAGTCATAGAAGTCTTCTGCTTTTAATATGCACGATTTTTACCTTATTATTAACCTTAATTTGTATAAATATCAACATATTGCTACCAATAAACAAAAAAGTAAGTTATTTAATAAAAGATGATGCCGAAAAACAAGCTACCGTTACTAATACTAAACATTCAACATTAGCAAATCCTTATATCTCTGTTGCAAATATTATGCTTCAGAATTATGTAAAACAACGGGAAGAATATAATTACGATATATTAAAAGAACAATTTACCTTTATCAAAAATGCTTCTACGAGTATTGTTTATATGCAATTTGCTAATTTTATGAATATTAATAACTCATTATCACCGGTCATAAGATATCAAAAACTATATAGACGCTCAATTAATATATTATCAATTAACAATATAAACGATAACGAGGCAGTTGTTACTTTTGAATCATTGGCACAAAATAGTACGGGTGAAATTTTAGAAAACATGGTATGGGAAGCAAGAATCGGATTTATAATGGATTCTATCAGCACAAGTACATCACCTGATATGCCCTTCAATTTTACCGTTACTAGTTACAAGCTAAAGTTATTAAGGAATAAAAATCAGAAATAATATGAAGCAACTAATAATATTTTGTACTTTTATAATACTTACATTAGATGTATTTGCTCTTACTATATCACGACCTCTAGGTCGAGACCCGCGTCTAAGAGTTATGACTTATAACCCTGACGATGTTTTCAAATTCACAGGATATTACGGTTATCAAGCAAGTATAGAACTAGCAAGAGACGAGGAAATAGTCAGTATTTCTATGGGAGATACTACTTCATGGCAAATAGTACCTGCCGGTCATAGGATTTTTATTAAACCAATGGAACCGGATGCTACTACTAATATGACTTTAATTACTAATAAACGGACTTATTTCTTTGAACTATATGCCGCCGAAACTCTTGATATGCGTGATCCTGAAATGGTCTTTAACGTAAAGTTTCTTTACCCGGATGACGAAAATGACAATATGAGCGGTCATATGCAAACTTTTTCTATTTCCCTAGCCAGTCCCGATCTTACTCATCCTGAAAAATACAACTTTAATTATTATATTAGCGGCAGCGAAGAAATAGCTCCTATTAAAATTTTTGACGACGGCGAGTTTACTTATCTGCAATTTAGAGATAAAAACGCTGAAATTTCCGGTATTTTTGCTGTAGATGATTCACTTCGAGAATCTTTAGTAAATTATCGCCTTGCTCAAGATAATCCTAATATGGTGATCCTTGAACAGGTTTTTCCTAAGCTCGCTATACGTAAGGGTAAAAAAGTCACATGCGTATTTAATCAGTCCTTCAAAGCATATTAACTGTCATCCCGCGACTTGATCGCGGGATCCAGTCTTTTTTAAATTTTTTTTTGGATACCGTGGTCAAGCCACGGGATGACAATGTAATGTCACATTTAATATACTTTCTTACTTTGATTTTACTAACTAGCGGCTTATTTATAATGCTTACAAGCCGTAATTATATTCATAAAATTATCGGGCTTGGAATTTTTCAAAGTTCGGTATTAGTATTTTATTTAAGTATCGGAAAAGTTAAAACAGGTGGTGTACCTATTTTACAAGATGGGCTAACTACTTACACTAGCCCTTTGCCTCATGTATTAATGCTAACTGCTATAGTAGTTGGGTTTGCTACTCTTAGCGTAGCTTTAAGTTTAATATATCAAATTTATAAACATTTTGGTACAATATCAGAAAATGAAATTAATTTTGATAAATATACTCCTGTGAAATGAAGAGTTGTTATACGAAGTTCAACTTGGAAAAGAGCAAGGAGGCTGTAAGCCGAGGAGCGGAGCGTATACTAAATACGTGAGCATCCGAGGTCTTACAAAGACGACGTAGCCAATTTTTTAAGTTCAATGAGTATAAATGATCCTAGCTAACCATTTCCCTATCATACAAATATTATTCCCTTTATTCGGGGCTTTACTCTCAATAATATCTTTTCGCTTTATTACCTTTGCACGAGTAATTACTACGATTTGCATTTTATCTAGCCTTTTGGTCAGTGTTTATGGATATAGCATTATACAAAATACGGAGCTATCTTATACCATGGGAGGATGGAGTTCAAAAATAGGAATAGAACATCGGCTAAATTCACTAAACCAAGCTATTATTATCTATCTTAACTTGGTTTTATTATTCTTTTTAGTTTTTTGTCATAAGATTACTAATCGAACAATCTTAAAATATATCAACAATAATAGAAAATCTTTATTTTACGGTATATTATTATTCGCTCATACGGGCTATTTAGGAATGATTAGTACTAATGATTTCTTTAATTTATATGTATTTATAGAAATTTCGGCACTTAGTAGCTATGTATTGATAGCCTCAGGTAATAACCCAAAATCTTTAATCGGAGCTTTTGACTACTTGATAATGGGTAGTATTGGTGCAACTCTTATTCTTATAGCCATAGGATTTTTGCTAAGCATTACGGGTAACTTAAATATGTATGATGTTGCATCTTATTTACAGGAACAGACCAATTCCCGTATAATCATTATAGCTATTAGTTTTTTCTTAACAGGAGCTATTTTAAAAACTGCTTTTTTCCCTATGCATTTTTGGATGATGAGAGCTTATAATAACACGGCTTCAGTCACTTTAGTATATTTAGCAGGGATTTCTACTATAATAGGAATATATATAATATATAAATTTACTTATATTATTATAGGCTATGAGACGATTAAAACTTCTATTACAAATTTTATAAGACCTATTGCTTTAGCTACTCTTATTATAGCTCCGTATTTTGCTTACCGAGCAGAAGACTTCAAGAATATTATAATTTATTCATGTTTCACTCAAATAAGTTATGTATTTCTATTATATGTTACTAAGGGCGGTATAATAATTTTACCGAGCTTATTACTTGCGGACAGTATAAATAAAATAGCTCTTTTCTTGATAGATGCTTATAATGAAAGCTATAAAAAGAATTCTAACAAAGTTTTAACCATAATTATTATTATTTGCAGCTGCGGCTTACCTATCAGCCCATTATTTTTTATCAAAATAAATATTCTCGAATTATTATTTAGACAAAAACTATTATTAGATTTTGTTATAATCTTACTCAGTTCCGTAGGATCACTATTTTATCATTATAAAATGGTGAAAGTTACTTTTTGGAAAAATTGATTAACCTTTGACATTATGAAAATCCCTCGTCATTGCGAGGAAATTATGAAGTAATTGTACGTCCGCAATCCAGTAAAAAATTCTGATTTACAGAATTTTTTTATTATTTTTTCTGGATTGCCGTGCAGCCTACGGCTGCTCGCAATGACGATTCAAAAAAAAGTATAACGGCTTACCATGATTACACAATTTACTACTCCGAGTCTTTTGATTCTATCAACTTTGCTAGTTGGTACATTAAACTTAACTAGTCCGTATGCCACTAAAAAAGATAGCTTTATACGTAATTTTTTACTTATTACTATCGCTATTTTTTTCTTCGGTAATATTTTAATTATAGACTGGTTGTTTTTAAAAGGTATTAGAGCAGGATTTGAATTTAATATATTCGGTAATTACTCTATAGGATTCCATCTTGAACCTTTAGGGCTTATATTCTTAAGCTTAATAGGCTTTTTATGGATTTGTGCTTTACTTTACACCCCTAAATATCTTGCTATTAATAATACAGAAAACTCTTCTAGATTCTTATTTTTCTTTAACTTAACTATTCTAATTGGCGTTTTAATTGCCTTATCTAGCAATTTATTCACTATGTTCATTTGTTATGAGCTTCTAACTATTTCTACAGCTTTTTTAATAGGACATACCAAAAATAATATAGTACTTAGCGGGTTATATAAATATCTAAAAATTCTGATGATTTCTGCCACAATATTATTTTTACCGGCAGTGATAATTATTTATACTAAAACCGGTAACGGAGATTTTGCAAGCGGCAGCCTAGTAGAAAATTATTTTTCTCAAAACCAATCCATTATCTTATTATTAATGTTTATTTTTGGTATTGCTAAAACTGCAATTTTTCCGGTACATTCGTGGCTTCCCGCCGCAATGGTTGCTCATTACCCCGTTAGTAGTTTATTGCATGCCGTAATAGTGGTTAAAACCGGATTATTTTGTATTTACAAAATCCTATTATATATATTCGGCTTATCGTATTTACAAATGATATTTGCCGAGTTTAACTGGTTAATTTTTATACCGATAGTGAGTATATTTTACAGCTCATTCAAAGCACTAGGCACGGATAATATAAAAAAAATACTCGCATACTCCACTATGAACCAATTAAGCCTTGCCTTACTTAGTGCTTTCATGTTAACACCTAAAGCACTTGGAGCTGCAATACTCCATTTAGTTTCGCATTCTTTTACAAAAATCTGCTTATTTTACAGTATGGGAAGTATTTACAGTTTAAAGAAAGCTGACCAAGTACAGGATTTGCATGGAACATCTAAAGAATTTCCTTTAATTTCTTTTATTATATCTATCTCTTCATTATCGCTAATCGGTATACCTATCTTTAGCGGATTTATCAGCAAATTCTTAATATTACTCGCCGCAAGCGAGCAGAACCAAATCATAGTTATGATTGTCGTAATAGCTAGTAGCATATTTTCAAGCCTTTACCTTCTCAAAATATTAAGCTCTATTTATAAACCTTCTTTAGTAGAATCTAGCGTAACAAAATCACTCCCCTACTCTATGGAAATCAGTATAATCATTTGTGCCTTAGCTATAACATTATTTTACTTTATCCAAATCTTAATTAGAGAATTTTTAGCTTACATTACATAAATATGTATTTACATAATTTATATATTTACATATAATCATACAATATGCAATTATTTTTGAGGATAAATATGGCACAAATTATTAGAGCAACAGAATTTGTACGATCTTTTTCAGATATTATGAACAGAGTTTACTATAAAGGCGAGAGTTTTGATGTTCAAAAAGGTAATCATATAGTAGCAAGAATTACGCCTGTACATGCAGCTGATAAACCAAAAAAAACGTTAAAAGAGTTTTTTGAGCATGCCCCTATATTAGATCCTGAGGATGCCGCACAATTTAAAAAAGTCGTGTATGAAGCACGTCAAAAATATGATTTTAAAAGAGATGATAAATGGAAGTAGTTATTGATACCTCTATATTAGTGGATTTAGAGAGAGGTAGATTAACCTATAAGGTACTAGAAAAATATGAACAATGCTATATTAGTCCTATTACTTTAACAGAATTATTAATAGGTGCGGATAGAGCCGATAATGAAAATATACGTATTAAACGTTTAGTTTTTATCGAATATATAATCAATTCACTTATAGTAATACCTTTTAAGACTGAAGAAGCCCGTATATATGCAAAAATTATAGACAATTTACGTAAAGAAAAGATAACTATCGATACTAATGACATGCTAATTGCTACAACGGCAATAACGCATGGTTATCCTCTATTAACTTTAAATGTAAAAGACTTTAAGAGGATTCAAGGACTAGAGGTTTTAACAGTTTCTTCTAAAGATTAAAATGTTTATTCAAAATACCAGATTTACATTTCCGCTTACTAATTTTGAGCTTATGTTTGATTTTAACCCACAAAATCAGCTAATAGCTTTAGCATTTCTAATTGTCACTGCTATCTTAAATCTTTATACAATTTCCCAAAACAGAAAATTTGAGACGCTAATAGGCAGTTTATACTGTCTCTCTTCTATTATATGCGTGTTTACAGCTGATTTTATTTCCATGATAATCTCGCTTGAATTCATGACGATTTTTGCCTGCATAATTATTTTTTGTGACCAATTAAAGATAAAACCGGCACGTCAATATTTCCTCACTCATTTATTCAGTAGCGGGCTAATTTTAATTGGCATGACTCTTCTAATCCAAACAACAGGTAATACAGCTTTTATTTCTTTAACGGAATCAGTATATAATTTTGAGTTACCGGCAATATTCATACTTGCAGGTTGTTTGATTAATGCCTCGGCTATTTTTGTAAACGGCTGGGTGGTTAATTGCTATCCTGCAGCTTCAGGTAGCGGTATTGTATATTTAATAAGTTTTACTACTAAAGTTACTTTAATTATCATTTTAAAATTATTTAGCGGTCTTGAGATACTTAAGTTTTTTGGAATATCAATGATTATTTATGGGTTAGTATTTTCTCTAATTGAGAAAAACCTTAAACGATTAATATGTTATCTTACCGTATCACAGCTTGGCTTTATATTAACGGCTATTAGTATAAATTCTCCAAACATAGTTTATCTTATTACAAGCTTTATATTCATACATATACTATATAATGGGTTATTTGCTTTATATTTTACTTATATAGAAGATGAATACAGTATTAAAAATTACCAAGATCTTCAAAATACTCAAGTTAATCTTATTCTATTAAGCGGGTTTGTAGTTAGCATATTAATATATACATCTATACTGCCTATTAATTCTTCTTATATCAAAGATGGAATTGCCAATCTTTTAGATGCAAATAATATTATTATATTTTCCAAGATAGCAACTTGTACCGTATTATTTGGGTTATTGATGGAGAGTTTGCACGTATCATCCCGTGGCTTGACCACGGTATCCAGTAAAAAAATAAGCAATGATAATAAATATTTATGGATACCGTGGTCAAGCCACGGGATGACAAAAGTATTTTACTTCTCTTTCTGTATCATAACTTTATGCGTGTGTTTATTCTACCCTATTCAAATATCACATACTGCTAATTTTAAGCTAGTTATCCTTGCAATCTCAGTATTATTGACTTTAATATTTAGAAAAATACCACGCATTTCGACAGAAAACATAAACCTTGACCTATACCAATATATTGAAAAATTTATATATTTCAGTATCGATAAATATAAAGAAAGGACAGACAGTACCGAAGATACAGAAGAATATCTTAATTTTAAGGTTATTTGGGATAATATTTTAGGTAAAATATCTGCTTGGCATAATCAGCAAACTGCTATATTTATTATATTATTCCTATTAATTAGTTTGATTTTAATACTCTATCATACCGTGGCTTGACCACGGTATCCAGAAAAATAAAAAATTATTTACATTCTTAATCCCTAGATTCCTGCTTTCGCAGGAATGACATATACGAAGGTCGACAACATGAAACCACCAATCGCAAAAAAACAAAATTATAGCTTTGAAGCCTACGGACAAACAATAAACGATGATTATCAATGGCTGCGTGATCCTAAATGGCCAAATGTAGAAGACTCTAAAATTTTAGACTACTTAAAGGCTGAGAATAAATATACCGAAAATTTCTTTGCCGATCTGCAAAACGATAAGGAAAAGATTTTTGAAGAATTAAAAGGACGAATCAAATTAGACGATGAGTCAGTTTATGTTAAGAAAAAAGATTATTACTATTACCATAGAGTAGAAAGCGATAAAAATTATCCGATATATTGTAGAAAGCATAATAGTATGGAAGCACATGAAGAGATAATATTAGATGTTAACTTTCTTACTCCAAACGGCGGTTTTACCGATGTTGCCAAAGTCGCAATGTCACCTAATCAAAATTTAATGGCTTATAGCGTTAATTTTACAGGTAATGAGCAATATAATATCAAAATATACAATCTTAAAGAGCAAAAACACTTACCTGATAATGTAACGGATATAGCTCCTACTGTGATTTGGCATGAAAAATTAAACGGCTTTTTCTATATTACTATTAATGAGAATCAACGCTGGGATAAGGTAATGTTTCACGCTCTAGGTGAAGATGTTACTCAGGATAAATTAATATTTGAGGTAAAAAACCCTCTTCATTTTATCAACTGTGAGAAATCTGCAAATAACGAATATATTTTTATAAATTCAGGTGATCATAATGAAAATGAAATTTACGTAATTTCTATGCAGGATGATAATTTTACTCCTAAATTAGTACGAGCTGCAGAAAATAAAATATTCTATGAAATAGAACATAACGGCGATTATTTTTATATTAGAACTAATTATGAAGCTAAAAATTTTCGTGTTATAAAAGTTCCTGCTGATAATTTTGAAAATACTAGCTGGGATGATATTTATATTAAGGAAGAACAAGGCAAATATTTAAAAAGCTTTAAGGTTACAAATAATTATTTAATCTTAAATTATCGTGACCAAGGTTTACCTCTAATTAGAATAAAGCGATTTAAAGATTTACAAGAAAAAACAATTCATTTTCCTGACGAAAGTTTCCAAGCAAGTAGCTTTTCTACAAACTTTGAGGAAGACGATATCAGAGTAAATTACTCTTCTCTAACAAGACCGAATACCACTTATAGCTACGATTTTGATAGTAGCCCTCTTCAGAAATTCGCTTATAGAGAGGAATTTGAAGGAGACACGGAACACAGCACCGCAGCGTACAAAAGCATACGTAAGGATGCGAGTACCGGATCGACGTACAAATTATCCCTAGAAGTAGAGTTTCCGAAGAGGGCTAGCGATAAATTAACGATATTAAAGACCCAAGAAATACCATCAGGCTTTAACCCGGAGGAGTATCAAGTAGAGAGAATATTTGCAGATAATGGTAACGTAAAAGTACCTATTACTTTATTCTATAAAAAATCTTTATTTAAAAAAGACGGATCAAATCCTTTATATCTAATGGGATACGGAGCTTACGGGATTAGCATGCCTGTCAATTTTAGAAATACGGCAGTGACGCTTGCCGATCGTGGTTTTATTTACGCAGTTGCTCATATTAGAGGCGGTGACGATCTAGGTCATGGCTGGTATGAAGCAGCAAAATTTTTAACAAAAAAAAGAACTTTTGAAGATTTCATAGCTTGTAGTAAAGCTTTAATTAATGAGCAATATACAAGTAACAATAATATAGTAATAATGGGCGGTAGTGCCGGCGGTATGTTAATAGGTTATGTCCTCAACGAAAAACCTGAACTCTATAAATTAGCCGTTGCTCATGTACCATTTGTAGACGTACTTAATACCATGCTTGATGAAAGCTTACCTCTAACTCTTTTAGAATATAATGAATGGGGTAATCCGAAAGAGAAAGAATATTTTGAATATATTAAATCATATTCCCCTTATGATAACGTAAAAGCACAAAACTACCCTGCTCTATTCATTACTTGCGGTATATCCGACCCACGTGTAGGTTACTGGGAACCTGCTAAATGGGTAGCAAAATTACGAGAACTAAAAACAGACAATAATCCCTTATTATTAAAAACGAATATGGATACAGGACATAAGGGTTCTGCTGGTCGTTTTGATTATTTGAAGGAGACGGCCGACGAATTAGTATTTATTTTTAAAGTATTTAATATACTTGTTTAATTTAAAAAATTAGCGTCGTTTCATATTTTTTGATTCTCACGTACTAGTATGTACGCTGCGGTCAAAAAACATGCAACGCCTTGCTCTTTTCTAAATTAAACTTCGTCTATCACCATATTATTTACTGATTGCAAAAAATCAAATGTATAAAAATTATCTAGAACAATTACAAAAATTACCGATTACTTTAATTTTACTAATTAGCTTAATTTGCTGTATTGGTTTCATTGTGCTTTATTCTGCAGCGAATAGTAATTTACAACCCTGGGCTTACAAACAAATTATAAATTTTTGTATATTCTTGCCGTTAGCTATTGTTGTTGCATTGATTGATTTGCGTATAATATTTAGGTTATCATATATTTTCTATTTTTGTGTACTCGCTTTACTAGTTGCCGTGGAGCTTTTCGGTTCAACTGCCATGGGCGGTAAAAGATGGATTGATATCGGTATAGTTAAGCTTCAGCCTTCCGAACCGATAAAAATTGCCGTTGTACTAATGCTTGCGAGGTATTTCCATTCACTAACAATTGATGATCTAACAAAATTCCATAAAGTTATCATACCAATTATAGGAGTTTTAATACCGGCTTTTCTAATAATTAGAGAACCGGATTTAGGTACGGGAATGATTGTTTTAATTGTTTCGGCAATTATATTTTTTGCAACGGGTTTTAGAATAAAATATTTTATAATATTAGGTCTTGCTGCTCTTATTAGTCTGCCTATTGCTTGGAATATGATGTATGATTATCAAAAAAAACGGGTAATGGTTTTTTTAGATCCCGAACATGATCCGCTCGGTGCTAGCTATAATATTATTCAGTCTAAAATCGCTATAGGTTCAGGTAGCCTATTTGGACGCGGTTTAAATCAAGGTAGCCAAAGCCATTTAGATTTTCTTCCCGAACATCAAACAGACTTTATCTTTGCTACCTTTGCCGAAGAGTTCGGCTTTATAGGAGGAATGTTTTTACTAATATTATATTTTGCACTTATAACTATTTCTTTATTAATTGCCGCAAATTGCCGAGAGATTTTTAGTAAATTAATGGTAATAGGTATTACTTCAATTTTATTTAGTCACGTATTTATTAATATAGCTATGGTTATGGGCTTGCTTCCCGTAGTAGGTGTACCTTTACCGTTTATTTCTTACGGCGGAACAATGATCGCATCCATGCTAATAGGCTTTGGACTTGTGATGAATGCTCAGGTACACGGGCATACCACTTTAAACTAGTTCAATTATATTTATAAAATTGATAACATAAATTAATAATAAGTTGTACTTCATTTCTTTATTTATCGTATAAAGCGAAAATTCCTATTGACTTTTATTTTAAACAGTATAAATTTCTTTACAATTTAATTTTTATAAAGAATTTATGCTCGGCTATGAGAAAGCACAAACAAGTTTAAATAGAGAACAAAAACAAGCTGTGGGTATTTTATCTATAGGTACTTTTCTTGAATATTTTGATTTAATGATTTACGTACATATGGCAGTGCTTCTTAATGAGCTATTTTTTCCAAAAGTCGATACTCAGACTACCGCTATATATTCAGCTGCTGCTTTTTGTTCTACATTTGTTTTTAGACCCTTTGGTGCTTTACTTTTTGGATGGATAGGCGATAAATATGGACGTAAACCCACAATGGTTATAACTACTATTTTAATGGCTTGTTCTTGTGCTATTATGGCTGGATTACCTACTTATGCTCAAATAGGAATTGCAGCTACTTGGATAGTTACCGCGTGCCGTGTCATTCAAGGTATGTCATCTCTAGGAGAAATAATCGGCGCAGAACTTTATCTTACCGAAACAATAAATCCTCCTAAACAATATCCCATTGTATCATTAATTACCTCTTTTTCTATTCTTGGAGGGACCGCAGCTGTAGGTCTAGCATCGATAATTACTCATTTCAGTTTTAACTGGCGTATAGCTTTTTTTATAGGGACATTCATTGCTATAACAGGAAGTTATGCTAGGACTCGTTTACGTGAAACTCGTGACTTTATAGATGCTAAACAACAAGTTAAGAATAGTTTTAATAAAACTAATATGGATATAAAAATACTTGAAAATGATCCAATTTGGAAAGAAAAAGTTCATTGGAAAACATCTCTATATTATTTTTTAATTCAATGTACGTGGCCCGTTACATTTTTTATTGCATATGTATATTGTAGCAATATCTTAAAAGATTTTTTTCACTATACTTCTGAGCAAGTTATAACTCACAATTTTATTGTATCAATAATACAATTTTTTGGCTGTTTAATTTTTAGAGTTTACTTAAGTAGTATAGTGCATCCTTTGAAAATTCTTAAAATATTTTTAGCTATATTTTTGTTATTTATCTTACTTTTTCCTTATTTACTAAATAACCTTAGTTCTCCTATAGAATTACTAATTTTGCAGTCGATTTTGGTGATTGTTGCTTTAGGAGATGCTACAGCTGTACCAATTTTCTTTAAACATTTCCCGGTTTTTAAGAGATTTACCTATTCAAGTTTTTTATATGCTTTATCTCGGGCTTTAATATACCTAGTTACTTCATTTTGTATTGTGTATCTAGTAAATTACTTTGGTCATTGGGGGATATTAGTTATATCGATTCCTTTAAGTATAAGTTATGGATTCGGGATATTGCATTTTGAGCAGTTAGAAAGGAAAAGCCATAACTACTTTTAAACATAACATCATTATCCTCTAATTTTTTTAAACATAGTTCTAACAATTTATTTTTTATTTTTGGTATTTCTAAATACATACTTAAAATTAAAAACTTTTTTAGAGTTTCTTCTATGATCTTTCTAGCCTTTTCAGGCGATTTAGCTCCTAGCGTTTGAATGTTATGTATACGATCAAATAATTTTATAAGAGCTGTATCATGTCGTTTTTCATTAATTAATAAATTTAAGCTTTCCTCTGCACTAATCTTTCCATATGGTTTGATTCTAGTTAAACCCTCTACGTGCTTTGCTACTTCCAGTCCAAAAATTGCGATTATCATTTCTTCAGTAAGTTCTGTATCCTCAATAGTATCGTGGAGCAAAGCGGCTTGCAGCATAATAGCATTATAAAGCTTAGGGGCTTCTTCGGCTACAAACTCTGTGAGCATAATCGTTACTTCAATCGGGTGAGAATAATAAGGATCACCTGATTGACGCATTTGTAAGCCGTGATATTTGCGAGCGTAATAGATACCTTTTTTAATTTTTTCTATATCAACAGGATTTTTTACTTTAGTGTTTAAATATTCGATTTTGTCTAATAGTTTTTTAGCGTAAACGCAAGTTTCAAACTTTTCTTCCCAAGAGCTTAAATCTTCCATAAAAGTCATTTCTTATTTTTATTAATAATAGTTGATTACAATTAAAGCAAAAATTAAAAAATTGCAATAATAAATAGTTTTTTAATCCTAGGGAAGCATGATAATTTTAACTCTTTGGTATTTAAGCAACTTTATTCTGTTTTATTAATATTATTAAGCTTGTTTACCAAAAATCTTCTTTATATTATTTTTTTCTAACAACATTACGAACTTATCTTTATTATCACCTAAATAAGATAAAAGATATTATTCAGTAGAAAGTTTATTAATCTATTTTTTTAGGAAAACGATCACTTACAAGATTTAAAATAATATTATGCTCTAGAAATGCCTTAGCTCCGGCAAGTACTAAGGTAAATCCTTCAGTTGAAGAAATAGCCTGCTCTATCACTTCATCACCATTGCCTATAAAACCGGTATTTGTAATAGTAACAAAAGTTTCTTCTGAACTAATCGAAGTAAACTGCCATTCTACTAATGTTGGGATTTTATACGTATCCCATTCAATAAGTATTTTTTTATTTTTTTCAATTTCCTGCACGTTAATGGGAGTGTTGA
>NZ_JWSW01000075.1:0-37918 GCF_000828125.2 Rickettsia asembonensis
TTATCTCTCAACACTTCCAGAATTAGTAAACCAAACATTCTTCCTTATCTTTATCAATATAGTGATTTTGATGCAATTATCCCTCAATTGATAGATAAAACAAAAGTAAATTTTAAAATTTTTGTTGAAGATCAAAATAGTGACAAGGATAAAGATAATGACACAAATATAAAAAATATCGCAAACGAATTTCCGGTATTAGATAAGCCTATAATAGGAATTTATAATATACCTGGAGGGATAGGACATTGGACAAGTTTTGCTATTTTAAAAGATGAAAAGGATCAAGTAGTACTATTATATAAAGATTCTATGGGAGGTGATTATCCAAAAGATATTCAGAAAGTGGCAGAAATGTATTCTAATAATCAAACTGTAAAACCCATTGTAAATAACTCAAAAGGACAAGGGGGGCATTTAACTAGTAAGGGTGTTGATGTTAATTGTGGTATATATGCTTTAAAAAATGCAGAAATAATATATAAAAATATTATTGACCCTACAACAGCAATAAACTTTATCCGTAACTTTAAAGAATACACATTTTCATCTCGTGAAGAAGCAGATGAAGCTAGAAAAAATGAATTTGCTAAAAAATATGTCATAGGTACATATAACAAATTACTGAATCAGGAGTTACAAGATATTATAAAACAATCTATTCATCATAGACACGAATCAGAACTTAAATCAATTAATAATTTATTGAATACGACACTGCAATCTATTTCAACTCCGGAAATTGCAGGATGTGAAATATTGGATTATAACTCTGCATTTTCAATTACTAATTATAATAAACCTAATTTATATTTAGAAATCAGTAATATACAACAAGAATCAGAGAAATATAAATATGAATATCACATATCTACTCCTACGAATTATGCAACAACTGCAGAAAAATTTCTGCAGAATTCTAATTTTAACATAGAAAAAAAAGAAAATATTACCGGAGGAGTACGTTATACAGTTACTTCTAATGAAATCGAGAAAATACCTAATTGGTCTGAAGAAGATTTTAAGGAGGTTAAGAAAGCTCATGAAAGTGATGACTTAAAAAATAAGATAATTAATGAGATGCTACCGACAGCACTCGATGTTGATCTCAATTCCTTAGTAGAAATAAAAGAAATAATCAATGCCGAAGAAGGGAAGAAAAAAGAGCAATTAAAAGCCGATATAAAGCTTAGCCAAGATATAGCAACTCCTAGTGATAATATATTTAATAAGGATACACAAATTTCACCACAAAAACTTTCAACTTTATCACATAATTGGTTAAATATTTCCAGTTTTCAACCATTTGGCAGCTCATTTCAAGATACTCCAAGCCCTGCTGCTATTAATGATATAGAGAGTAATGAAATGAGCTCTAAACCTAATAGTATTGAAGAGTTACAAAGTAGAAGCTCTAGCTCTTCTCAAGACTTATTATCTAGGAATAGTAGTGAGGAAGAACTAGTATTTAGTAGGCCCGTATTACCTAATAAACGAAAACATAGTTCTAGTGAGAATGAAGAGTTAACACTAAGTGATAGCGAAGATGAGTTATCTAGTAGCAGTGTTAAGAAGCAGTTAAATAAAAAACCTAAAGCAAGCAATTTTGGTGAGGTGATGCCTATACTTTTTGAGCTAGTCAAAAACTTGAAATTTAGTAATCTTACTTGCGTCGAAAAAGAAAACCTTACTAATTTATTATTACAAGAAGAGCTAAATGTAAATGGAAAATATAATTTAACCGAGCGTTTAGCTGCCGTAAAATGGCGAAAATCTCGGTATGAAAGACGTAATTAAAATAGCAACTATATTAGAGTATAATGAAAAAAATCCTGATACGCCTATAAAACTACCTGCAGAACTAGAAAATACGCCTATATTACAAGACGCTCTTTTATATAAGATAGCTAAAGAAAATAAAATTAAAATTATCAGCTTAGAAGGTAAGAATTTAGAACACTTAAAAGATACACCGCTTTATAATGAGAATCGTGAACAATATATGACGGACGTAATTAATGAGATTCGTGGAAAGGATATAATGTGATTGCAAGTGTCGGCTCTAGTCATGTGATTAATTTAGAGAAAAACTTAGAAAACAGTAAAAAACATGACATAGGATTTAGTCACATACCTAGAAAAATACTGCAGAAAGCTTTAAATATTGGAAGTTCCGTTCCAACAGGAATGGTTAACATAAAAGCAAGCACTAAAGGTAATAGTATGGTACAACGGAAAGCTTTAAACAATCAGTCAAAAAGAAATATCTCAACTGGAAGATAACTCTATTCTATCGTTTGATATTTTTGTAGAAATACTGAAAAATGAAGAATGGCACGGGCTAGTGTACAATTTGCTAACCACTAGTACAAAACGACAGTATATAAGCGATACTTTTTTTTATGCAACAAAATTTACAAGCAGCATAAAAATTTAAAGGGTGGAGGCAAGTTGCCTCTGTTTTTTTCTAATTTATTCTGCTCCTAATATAGTAACGTAATCGTCTATAGGGTGAACATTAATTATTTCATTAAGCTCGTCGTTTAAATCTATAAGCTTACCTCTTGTGATTTTTCCCGTTTCAAACTCTTTAATACCGGCAGTTATTTTTACTATATCAGACGTATTTGTTAAATGTGGTATTTTATTTATAGCTCCTTTAAATAAGTTTTTATTAGGTACACTAATAGTTTTATCATTTTCTAATTTAATAATTATTGCTGCTGCTATTTTCTCAAAAGTATTTGTATCTATTTGATCACCTTGTTTTGCTTTTAATAAACTACATATATTTTTAAATTTTTTTGTTTCAGCTAAACTTAAAGCTGTTTTACTATTTTCGGCAACATGATTAAAAGCTTCAATAGACATTTTAGGTATAAGCAATTTACAAATTTTAGTGGAAAAATTTTTAGCAACATCAGTTAAAGCAGTGTCGCCGTTACCGTTAACATGATTAATAGCCTTACTAGACATTTTAGATAGAAGCAATTTACAAATTTTATCATAATTGTGCTCAAGAGCATGAGTTAACGCAGTCTTGCCTTCATCATCAACTTTGCTTAACTCATTTGCATCCATTTGTGAAATTAACTTCGTTGCTTCTTCCGTATGAAAACTGCACATTGCTTTTATTAATTTTTTAAATGAAGCTTTAGATTGTTCTTGAATCATAATTATATCCTTATTAAATTAATATTTTGTTAAAGATCAACAAAAATATGAATATATCATAATAAGAAGTTTTAAGAATTTAACAGAAATTGAACTATAAGTATGAATAAATGAGTTGAGATTAATTTAGAGAATTTATGAATATATAGAGGATTAGAGGAAATAATAAGAAGTATTAATAAATAGCAATAATTGCAATTAATAATTTAATATATTAGTTAATTATTTTAAGTAATTAGTTGCTGCATTTGAAGTAACGACAATCTCATTAGTAATTGAGGCGGCACTTGTTCCACTTAAGAACAATGATCGCTCTAACTGGCGGCGTTTCACTAAGCCTTGCAGCTTAACACCGCCTTTAACATGCACCCAACGCAGTAATTTATTGGCGGCGTTCAGGTACTCGCCTCGGTTAAGTTTCTGCCGCAAGGTTGATGCTTGAAACTTCCCGCTACCAAAATTAAAGATAAATGAGATTAAGGCGACTTGTTGCTTAATTAAATTATTAATATTTCTTTTTATAAGGTGATAAATTTACTATTTAGAAGAAAGAGAAAAGCTGCTTAGTTTAGAGATTTAGTAAAAGACAATTAATAAAAATTAGTTTTATCGAACCTTTCATTAAACGGCAAAAAGCTTGATTTTATGTGGAGTTCGTCGTTTAATACGTTTGTAGAAATACTGAAAAATGAAGAATGGCGCACCCGAGAGGAGTCGAACCCCTAACCTTATGATCCGTAGTCATATACTCTATCCAATTGAGCTACGGGTGCTAAGCTTGAAGTACTTATTTCTAAGCCTTATTTCTTGTTGTTAACATACGAAGAAGCATATATAAAAGCATAGCATTTGTCAAGAAACATAGAACGTTTTTATGTTTCTCTGAATAAATAAAATATAAAAAATTACAATTAATAATTGAATTATAATATTAGATATTGTATATAGAAGTGCATAAATTAACATGAGAAAAAAATGAATAAAATAAAATTAATTATAATTTGCATACTTTGTATTAATATGATTGCACAAGCAGACAATATATCGGAAGCCGCTAAAAAAAATTTAGAGGTAATTAATTCTTTAAATGTTGAGGAAAAATGGCAGAAAGGTAATGTAATAAATTGTAAGTCGGGAGAAACTTTATTAGAAGAAACGGAAAAATATAACTCTCCTAAGTTAAAGCGTTTGACTCATTGGAAGTGTTGAGAGATAAGGAATTAAGCAGAGAATTACAGGAAGGATATTTTTTTGGAAAAATTTGTGTTTAAATTTAATATTTAGTTAAGAAAGTAATAATTAATATATTCCAACTAAATATTATAATGCGTTATTGATAGTTTCTTTTTTGTCTTAGGTGCATTATACACTAATAGCCTGGCACATGTCAAGAGAAAAAATTAATAATTCCTTATTTAGTTAAAAATACATTGATGATTTTTCTGTGAAAAGGTCCTGGTGTTATACGGATCTATGTCATTCCTAGCTAAAAGTGGGAAAGTGTTGTTGTGTGGATCAATTTTATCTCTGTCATCCCGTGGCTTGACCACGGGATCCAGTTAAAAATACTAAAATTATTAGTATTTTTTATTGTTTTTATGGATACCGTGGTCAAGCCACGGGGTGACACAGTAGATTCCCGTCTACGCAACAAAGTCTTACGGGAATGATATAAAAAAAGTTTTATCTACTATTACCCTGACCTTTGCCAGTTGATTTATTAGTAGGGCTAGCCGATGGAATAGGAGATTGTTTAGTTTTATGCATTGGCTTGTTCCCGGTCGTAAATTTGTTTATTAATTTTTGTGCTATAGCCGTAACGGGATTCTTGCTAGCAACATTTAAGTTTTTTGCAACGACTTGTGGAGGTGTTTGAGGAGCCGGTGTTTCAATAGAGCTTGCATAACCTTGATGGGGTCTGCTTGGCTCTTGTTTTTGAGTAGATTTTGATTGTTGGAGTGTTACAATAGAAGTTGTAAAACCTTGATATGGTTTATTTACTTTAGCTTGTTTTCTTTTTGGTGTATTCAAAACATTGTGTGTTGCCTGATGTTCGCTTTCGCTTATTTGTTTACCAACTTTATTAAATTTTGTTTTTTCTTTTATTGACTTTTCCGTATCTTCTGTTGACATAAATCCCCTATATTTAATAGCTGTTATTTTATTAAACCATTATTTATCGAGTCAAGCAAGTTAATTAAAATTAAGTTAAGTTAAAATATTAGTTAGAAATATTAAACTATTACTTTAGAGATACTCTATATTGTAGACAAAGTCTTTACATACTTTATAATAAATCAAATATAGAAATAGAATATGCATATGAGTGATAAGTTAGATTCTTATGAACAAGATATTGAAGATAATTTTGAAAAACAGCAAACAATAATAAGAAATAATATATGAGTTTTATAGAAGAATTTATAAATAAAGGATATTTCCATCAATGTACCGATTTGGATCGGTTAACTACTATAACGAAAGAAACAAAAATAGCGGCTTATATAGGCTTTGACTGTACTGCTACCTCGCTACATATCGGTAGTTTAATGCAGATAATGATATTACGGTTGCTTCAGCAGCATGGGCATAAGCCTATTGTAATTATCGGCGGCGGTACGAGTAAAATCGGTGATCCTACTTGGAAAGACGAAGCTCGTAAAATCTTAAGTAAAGAAGATATCGCTAAGAATGCTGAAGGGATTAAAAAATCTTTATCGAAATTTATCAAGTTCGGCGAAGGTGAAAGTGATGCTATAATGCTTGATAATGCAGAATGGTTGGATTCGCTCAATTATCTAGAGTTCTTAAGAAATTTTGGTATTCATTTTTCAATCAACCGTATGCTTACTATGGATTCGGTAAAGCTAAGGCTTGAGCGTGAGCAGCATTTAAGCTTTTTAGAGTTTAACTATATGTTGTTGCAAGCGTATGATTTTTACTATTTAAGCAAGTATTATAATTGTAGTTTACAGCTTGGCGGTAGTGATCAATGGGGCAATATCGTAATGGGTGCTGATTTAACCCGTAAAATAAGCGGCAAAGATGTGTTCGGTATGACGACGCCGCTACTTACAACTAGCTCGGGTGCTAAGATGGGCAAGACTGCTGCGGGAGCAGTATGGCTTAATGAAGATTTGTTAAGCCCGTATGATTATTACCAATATTGGCGTAACTGCGAGGATGCCAACATAGTTAGATTTGCCAAATTATATAGCGAGTTAACTCAAGAAGAGCTTAATAAGTTTGAAAGTTTAGCGGCTGAAGATATTAATGCAGCTAAAAAACAGCTTGCTTATGAGTTAACTAAGCTTTGTCATTCGGAGCAGGCAGCAAAATCAGCTTTAGAAACTGCGGTAAAGATATTTGAAGAAGGGCAAATCGATGAGAATTTACCTACCGTTGTTTTAGAGCAAGAAGTATTACAAGCAGGTATTAGTGCGTATGAGTTATTTCATGAAGCAGGGCTTGCTAGCTCTAAGTCAGAAGCACGCAAACTTATAAGAGGGAAAGGTGCTAAAATAAATGATGAGGTGGTTGCAGATGAGAATATGATAATTAATACTACTTTCCTACTCGATAGAAATGTTATAAAACTCTCTGCCGGTAAAAAAAGACATATATTAGTTAAGGTTTGAATATTTTTCTAGATTATCATGCTCCTTTCAGTTGCAACATTATTGTATGGCTCAAATATATTACGTCTAATTGAAACTGCGACTTTCAATTAGACAAATTGTACATTTTCTATCTAATGAACCCCTATAACATAAGTTAAATTCAAATTTAAAAAGTAATGACTAAAATAAGGCTTGATGAATATTTGCTGCAAAAAGGTTTTGTAACAGATATTACTGTAGCACGAAGCTTAATTATCCAAGGTAAAGTACATAATAAGCATGAGCAGTTAATTAAGCCTGGGATACAGGTTAATATAAATGATACCGACATTAAGGTAAAGCTACCGCAGCATAATTATGTTTCAAGAGGAGCATTAAAGTTAATTGCTGCTTTGGATTATTTTAAAATTGATCCTGAAAATTTAGTTTGTATTGATATCGGTAGTAGCACCGGCGGTTTTACGGAAGTATTACTTGAGCATAAAGCAAAATTAATTTTTGCTGTAGATGTCGGTTATGGCGAACTTCATCCTAAATTACGTGACAATCCACAAATTAAAGTGCTTGAGAAGACTAATGCACGATATTTAACCGATAAGCAAATAACAACGAAGCCTGATTTAATTGTTTGTGATGCCAGCTTTATTAGTTTAACTACTATATTACCGACTCCACTAAATTTAGCTAAAGAAGATTGCATGCTTATTGCTTTAATAAAACCGCAGTTTGAGGTCGAAAAGCATGAAGTAGAGCATGGAGGAATTATTAAAAATCCTCTCTTACATCAAAAAGTATGTGATAAAATCAAAGATTGGCTTGAAAAAGAGCATAATTTTAAAATATTTGGTATTATAGAAAGTCCAATACTAGGAGCTAAGGGGAATAAGGAGTTTTTAATAGCAGGGCATTTTAAGCCTTGATAATTAAATAAGGATGGTATTAAGTAACACTTAATGCTTTATACTCGATGAACTTCAAAAATTGGCGTTGTCATTCTACAAGTCCTGCGGTACTCACGTATTATTATACGCTCCGTTCCTCGGCTTGTGAACTCCTTGCTCTTTTTGAAGTTCATCTTCGTATATCGACTCTTCATTTACTCGGAGTACACACTTATGAGATATGATCTTTTAGATAAAAAAAAGAAGAAGTTAGATGATTTACGTCCATTAAGTTCTGAATTGACTAAAAATTTAGAGGAATGGTTTAAGGTAGAATTAACTTATACAAGTAATGCTATCGAAGGAAATACTTTATCACGTAAAGAAACTGCTATAGTTGTTGAAAAAGGTTTAACTATAGGAGGTAAAACATTAGTAGAGCATCTAGAAGCTACGAACCATGCAAAAGCTTTAGATGTTATCAATAAGCTTGCTAAGAAGAAATATTACGAAATCACCGAAAGAGATATCTTAGCAATACATTATGCAATCCTATATGGTATTGATGATTATAATGCAGGTCATTATAGACATGTACCGGTGCGTATTTCAGGTTCTAGTGTGATAATGCCTAATCCTGCAAAAGTACCATTGTTAATGACGGATTTTATAAGTTGGTTAAATAGAGGTAAAAATATCCATCCGGTCGAGCTTGCAGGAGAAGCCCATTATAGGCTTGTAACAATTCATCCGTTTTCAGATGGAAATGGTCGCACTGCACGTTTATTAATGAATCTAATCTTAGTTATGGAAGGCTATCCGCCTGCAATTATAAGACCTCAAGAACGATTGCCGTATATTACGTCTTTAGAAATTGCACAGCTTGGCGGTTCAAAAGAAAAATATCAAAAGATTATTTATAATGCAGCTAATCGTTCACTTGATATTTACTTAAAGGCAATAATGGGCGAAGAGCCGTCAGATATTGGAAAATCAGAAAGATTAATGAAAATTGGGGAACTAGCTAAAGCTGTTAATGAAAATGTTTCCACAATCCGCTTTTGGACTAAGGTAGGGCTACTTGAAATTGCCGATATTACCGATTCAAATTATCAACTTTATTCTCAAGAAGCACTTGAGAGATGCAAAAAAATCCAACAATTGAAAAAACAGAGAGCAACTATAAACGAGATTAAAGATAAGTTATAAAAATATTTTAAAATAATTTAATTGTGGTTTTTTGGTATTGCTATAAAAATATAAAGTTAAATATTGCTTATATATTCTAATTAGTGTATTTTCATTACGGATAAGCATTATAAAAATTATAGATAGGTGGGTTTATCCCACCTTTTTTGTTATAAACATCAAATATGCAAACTATTGAACAACAAATAACAAACGTAATAGAAGAATCCTTGACGGATATGGGGTTTGAGTTAGTTCTTGTTAAGTTTAAAGGTGTTAACCCTAAAGTAGTCGAGATATTAATTGATAGCTTAAACGGTAAAAAAATATCTGTGGAAGATTGTACTAAAGCAAGTAGAACTATCTCCGCTATTCTAGATGTTGAAGATTTAATAGAAGATGCCTATTCTTTAGAAATAGCATCAAGCGGTCTTGAACGTCCGTTAGTAAAGTTTGAAAATTATAATAGATTTTTAGGAAGAGAAGTTAAAATCAAACTTAAAGAATTATTGAACGGCAAAACTCGTTATCAGGGTAAAATAATTAAAGCCGAAAATAATAAAATATATTTAAAATGTGAAGAACAAGAAGTACTAATTGATTATGATTTAATTAAAAATGCCAATCTAGTTTTAACTGAAGAAGTATTTAAAAAATTGCTAAAGCAATAAGAGATAATGTATGTCTAATATAGGTAATGTAGAAATTTTACAAATTATAGATTCTGTAGCCCGTGAGAAAGGAATATCAAAAGAAATTTTGATTTCAACGGTTGAACAAGCGGTACAAGTAGCAGGACGAAAAAAATACGGTAATGAATATAATATTAAAGCTCAGATAAATAGGAAGACCGGTGAGATAAATCTTTTAAGGATCTTAAAAATAGTAGAAGATGTAGAAGATTACTTAACGCAAATCTCACTTGAAGAAGCTTTAATAAAGAATCCGGAAGCTAAAATCGGTGATGAGATATATGAATATTTACCACCGATTGATCATGCTAGAGTATCGGCTCAAGCTGCAAAACAAGTTATAACTCAACGTGTTATAGAAGCTGAACGTGAAAAGCAATATCATGACTTTAAAGATAGAAAAGGCGAAATTATAAACGGGATAGTTAAGAGAATAGAATACGGTGATATAATAGTTGACTTGAGTCGTGCTGAAGCAATAATAAAAAAAGATCAATTAATTAAGGGTGAGAATTTTAAGCCTAATGATCGTATAAAAGTATATGTACAGGATGTAAGGCAAGAAACAAAAGGACCACAGATTTTCTTGTCTAGAGTAGATAACCAAATGCTGGTTAAGCTATTTAAGCTAGAAGTACCTGAAATTCTTGAAGATAGTATTCAAATAAAATCAGTAGCACGTGATCCCGGTTCAAAAGCAAAAATAGCGGTATTTGCTTCGGATAGTAGTATAGATCCCGTAGGCTCATGCGTAGGTATTAGAGGTAATAGAGTAAAAGCCATAACAAATGAGTTAAATGGAGAGAAAATTGATATAGTATTATGGAGTAATGATCTTGCACAGTTTATAGTTAATGCTCTTGCACCGCTTGCACCCGGGGAAATCACAAAAATTTTGATTGATGAGGATAGGCATAAGGTAGAAGTAGTAGTTTCGCAAGAAAATCAAAGTATTGCAATAGGTAGAAGAGGGCAGAATGTTCGTTTAGCTTCTAAGCTTACCGGTTGGAATATCGATATAATGACCGAAGAGCAAGAATCAAAAAGAAGAAATGAAGAGTTCTTAATCTCTACGGAATTATTTATGGAAGCTTTAGATGTTGAAGAAGTTATAGGACAGCTTTTATCGGTAACGGGATTTAATTCGGTAGAACAAATCGCAACTAGTGAAGTTAGTACTTTAACAAGAATCGAAGGCTTTGAGGAAGAACTTGCCGTAGAGATCAAAAATCGAGCTATTAATTACGTCGATCTTAAGAATGAAAAGATTATCAAAAAGCTAGAGGATCTGGGAGTTGAGCAAGAATTAATAGATATATTAGAATTACCGCTTGAATTAATATTAAAATTTGCCGAATATGGTATAAAGACCATAGAAGATTTAGGAGAGATGAGCGTAAATGAATTTAAAAATTTAGCTCCAAATTCTAATATAACGGACGAAAATATTAAATTACTGATTAAAACTGCTAAACAGCACGGTGAATTAAAGGATAGTTAGAGGATGAGGGTATTGTTCTTGCGTAGCATTGTTGTGTAGACTGGTAAAACCTACGGTGTCACCCCGTGGCTTGACCACGGGGTCCATAAAAACAATAAAAAATACTAATAATTTTAGTATTTTTAACTAGATCCCGCTAAAAGCTCGCGGGATGACAATAGAAAACCGGTCCATGCAACAAAGCCTCCTCGTAATGACGAGAAAAAATTGATCCATGCGGGCAACATTTCTACGGGAATGACATAATAAGTAGTAGACGGAAAAAACAGAAACACAAAGGTTTTAAATATGACGGATAACCAGGAAATCAAACCCAAAAAGTTGACACTTGGCAATTCAAAATTATCGCTTAATAAGTCTTTTGACTCTCTTACAGGAGCTCAAAGCTTTGTTAATGCTAAATCTAAAACGCTAGTAGAAGTTAGAAAAAGCTCTACCGGTAGTACTACTACCCTTTCATTAAATAAAGAAAGAAATAGCTTAGATCAAACTGCTATTGATGCTAATAAGGAAGAATTTAACAGACGTTTATCTATTCTTAAAAAAGCTGCTGAGCAATCTAAATTAAATGACCCTTCACAAATAAGTACTTTAAGTAAACTTGCAAGTATTAACTCTGCTAACTCAAAAATAGAAACGCTAGAAACTGAAGTTGAACAAAAACAGCAAAATGCAGAAGAAGAAAAAGTAGAAGCTAGTGCTAAAACTGTCCAAAATAACGAAGATATACAGCCGCAAACATCTAAAAAGAAAGAAGAAACTTTTGTAAAGTCTCCTTTAGTAGGAATGCGAACACGTTACGGGATAGAATCAGAGAAAGAAGTAGATAAAACAGCAGATAATAAAGTAGTCGCACCAAAAATTAAGCTAGAAGAACCAAAAAAATTCAAAAAAGCTGATCTTTTCAATATGCTTGGCGACGACGAAAGCGGTAGCTGTAGAACTAGAAGTCTTGCTTCTATAAAAAGAGCTAGAGAAAAAGAAAAGCGTAAATTAGTATCACAAGCACCTGAGAAAGTATATAGAGAAGTGACGATACCAGAAGTTATCGGAGTCGGTGATCTTGCAAATGCTATGTCTGAAAGAGTAGCAGATGTAATTAAAGAATTAATGAAGCTCGGTATTCTTGCAAATGCCAGCCAAACAATAGATGCCGATACGGCGGAACTAGTTGCAACAAATTTAGGGCATACGGTAAAAAGAGTTCAAGAATCGGATGTTGAAAATGTTTTAATTAGTGATGATAAGGTTGAAGATTTGAGAACACGTGCTCCGGTTGTTACAGTAATGGGGCATGTAGATCACGGTAAAACATCATTACTTGATGCTCTTAAATCTACGGATATTGCTGCAAGTGAAACTGGAGGAATTACCCAGCATATCGGGGCTTATAGAGTAACGCTTGCAGACGGTAGAGCGATTACTTTTATTGATACTCCTGGTCACGAGGCTTTTTCGGAAATGCGGTCAAGAGGTACTAAAGTAACGGATATAGTTATTATAGTAGTCGCAGCAGATGATGGAATCAAAACGCAAACGGTTGAGGCAATTAATCATGCGAAAGCAGCGGGCGTTCCTATAATTGTAGCTATTAATAAGATTGATAAGCCTGATATTGATATTGAGCGTGTAAAGAACGAATTATATGTCCACGAAATTATAGGTGAAGAGGCAGGTGGTGACGTTATGGTTATTCCTATCTCGGCACTAAAGAAAATTAACTTAGATAAACTTGAAGAAGCGATTTTATTAATTGCAGAAATGCAGGATTTAAAAGCGAGTCCTTTCGGTTCGGCTGCCGGTGTTGTAATCGAGTCAAAAATCGAAAAAGGAAGAGGAACGCTAACCACTATATTAGTTCAGCGAGGTACTTTAAGAAACGGTGATATTATAATAGCAGGTAGCTCTTATGGTAAAGTTAAAAAGATGACTAATGATAAGGGACTAGAAATAGTGGAAGCAACACCGTCTGTTCCTGTAGAAATTCAAGGTTTAAATGAAGTACCTTTTGCCGGCGATAAATTTAACGTAGTACAAAACGAGAAACAAGCAAAAGATATAGCCGAATATAGAATGCGTCTTGCTAAAGAAAATAAAATATCTATTGCACCGCGTTCAAGTTTAGAGGATTTGTTTTTAAAAGCTTCCGGTAATAGTAAAATTAAGGGATTACCTTTAATTATTAAAGGTGATGTCCAAGGGGCGGTTGAAGCTATTTCAGGTAGCTTATTAAAATTACCGAGTGATGAAATAAAGCTTCGTATACTTCATAGCGGCGTAGGTCCGATAACGGAATCCGATGTATCTCTTGCACATGCTTCTTCAGCTATTATTGTCGGCTTTAACGTTAGAGCAGGGGCAAATGCTTTAACTGCCGCAGAAAAAGAAAAAGTTGATATTAGATATTATAGTATAATATATAATTTAATTGACGATGTAAAAGCCATTATGAGCGGTATGCTTGATCCAATCGTTAGAGAGCAATATATCGGAAGTGTGGAAATCAGGCAGGTATTTAATATTACCAAAATCGGAAAAATCGCCGGTAGCTATGTAACTAAAGGGATTATTAAGAAAGGAGCAGGCGTACGCTTATTACGTGATAATATAGTCATTCATGAAGGAAAGCTCAAAACTTTAAAACGCTTTAAAGATGAAGTTAAAGAAGTTAGAGAAGGATATGAGTGTGGTATAGCATTTGAAAATTACGAAGATATTAGAGAAAGAGACACAGTTGAAGTTTTTGAGCTAGTTCAAGAACAGAGACAATTATAGTAGAATTTTTATTATATGTCATTCCCGCAAGGCATTGCCCGCGTGGATGAATTTCACCTCTGTTATCCCGTGGTCCCTCCTATAGTACCGGACAATTTTTATTATATGTCATTCCTGCGAAAGCGGGAATCCAGTACTTTAAAGCTTTTTTAAAGTTTTATCCTAAAAAAACGATATAATAAAAAATCTTTAAAATTAAGATTTTTTAGCCTGGATCCCCGCTTTCGCGGGGATGACATCGAGGACTTTTTAAAAATTGTCTGGTACTATAGACCCCTCCACGGGATCCAGTTAAAAATACTAAAATTATTAGTATTTTTTATTGTTTTTATGGACCTAGTTAGCAAGCGAACTAGGTGACACAGTGGGTTTTACTAGTCCACGCAATAAGACCTTCCCGTTTCCTCAGGAATAACATTTAGTAGAATATCCCTCTTTGATAAATTAATCAATTTTAAGCAAAATATAATAAAAAAGTTAATAATCATTAGCTTTTATCTTGACCTCCTCATAATTTCTATTATAATGCAACGCTGATTATTATAATAATAAATGAAGAAGAATTATGGCAATAATATCAATTTTTAATAAGTTACAAAATTTAATCCCGCATAATATTTCTTCAAAGCCGGCCTCCTATCTTGCTAACGATGAATTTAATTATCGTTCAAATGAAAAATTAAAAATTTGGGGGTATAAAGATACTCTAGGTATCTCTCAAATCAAATATACTGATATTATGAATGAGCTTGATGGTAGCGAAAAAGTAACTAACACACCTGAAAGTAAAGGCTTTTTCAGTACATTTAGTTCATCATTAAAAACAGTTTATGATTTTGGAGTAAAGAGTTTTAATATTATAAAAAATACATCTAGTATTCTTTCTTCTAAAGTTGCTGAAACTTTTAATTTTGTGAGTAATAAAGTTTTTTCTTATTTAAATAATAACGCTGAAGAAACATTTAATCTCTTAGATCAACTTGAAACTCTTTCTGATAATGAGTTAGTAGAAGAAATTTTAAACACGCCTGAAAATGAATTAGATGAAGTGTTTAAAAAGATGACATATGAAAAATTGGCAGAATTAATTAATAATATTTCCGATGAGCAAGCACAAAAATTAGTTAATTATATTATGCCTTGGCATTTTGAAAAAGTAATAGATTTAATTACACAAGATAAGTTGGATAAATTATTTAATGAAAACCCTAATAACCTTTCTTTAGAAGAACTTACCGAGCAGGAACTAAAAAAATTATCAAATGAGGATATTTCTGATGAATGGCTTAAAAATATAATTATTTTAGCTGGAGAAGAAAAGTTTGCAGAAAAGCTTGATATTATTTCAAATGAAAATCTAGAAAAAATTATTAATAATATTTCAAATGATAAGCTAGTAACAATAATTAATAACGTCTCGGATGAAAATCTAGAAAGAATCGTTAATATTAACTTACAAAAGATATTGCCTTTGCTTCCTTTTAAAAAAATCACACAAATACCAACCTTAATGGACGATAAAGAAATTGTAGAGCAGTTTGAAAAACAGCAATTATTAGAAGAAATTATAAATACGCCTGATAGTGAATTAGATAAAATTAAGATCACATATGAAAAATTGGCAAAATTAATTAATAATACTTCGGATGAGGATTTAGAAAGAATTGTTGATAGTCATAGTTTATCAGGATCGTTAGTTCAAGAAATAATAACCCTTATATATAACAAGAAGTGTGCAAAGCAAGAATCAGGTGAAGTATCTGATAGCGATTCCGGGTTCTCTGATTCTGAAGATGAAATAGAAGTATCAGACAATCAAGTAGGGTTCTCTAATAGTGATTTTACTACGAAGTTATCAGGTAATAATTTTGGATTCTTTGATTATGAAAGTGATAATGTAGTATATGTATAATAAAGCTCTTATGTCAACCTATCTTATTCCACACATATGGTAAACAAAAAAATGGATTCCTGCTTTTAGTAGTTTTGTTGCATGGATCAAAAAACCTACTTGATGTTATTCCCGCGTGGCATTGTTGCGTGGATCAATTTTGCCTCTGTCATCCTAGCTCACTTGTAGCGGGATCCAATAAAAATACTAAAATTATTAGTATTTTTATTGTTTTTTGGATACCGTGGTCAAGCCACGGTATGACACCGAACGGATTTTTTGGTCCATGCAACAAGGTTGCTTTTAACTAGGAGCGACGTAATTTATTGCTATTTTAGCATCAGACGGGCGTATATAAAGCGGTTCGATAGAGCTATTTAACTTCATACCGCTCGATAATCTACTAGCAATATATCTACAAATAACCCATGCTTTAACTCGTGCAAAACGTGGTAAGGTTATTATATTCGGTAAATGTATAATTTGGTGATATATAAATTCAAGCCCGCTACCACAGCACACTATATTACCTTTCTCATTTGCAAGCAGTTTTATAGCATACTCGAAATCTATCAATAACGGCTCTTCTATTTTTTCTGATTTATGAAAAACTTGCATATAAAGCTGTGAGCGATAAGCGTTTAAAAAGACATATATTTTATCATAATCTTTAACTTGAGTTATGGCTCTAAAGTAGGCATATTCAAAATTGCTAACTGCTACTGCTTTAATATTTTCCTTGGCAAATAATATACCTTTAGCACTAGCAACTCCTATTCTAATGCCGGTAAAGCTACCGGGTCCGTTAGTTACCGCTAAATAATCTAGATCATCATATGAACATTTAGCTGATTTCATCACGTCTTCTATCATCGGCATGAGATTCTCTGCTTGCATAGAAGGGCGTAATTCTTCTATATATGCCAGAATATTCTCATTTTCGGATATTGCTACTGATGCAGTATTATTGGCTGTGTCAAATGCTAGTATTTTCATTGTATACTCGATGAACTTGAAAAATTGGCTACGTCGTCTTAATAAGATCTGCGGTTCTCACGTATTAAGTATACGCTGCGATCCTCGACTTATAGACTCCTTGCTCTTTTTCAAGTTGATCTTCGTATACTGACTCTTCATTTTACAGGAGTATATAAGTTATAAACGCCAGTTTAGGATAAGATTTTAACAAATCTTATCCTAATACTGATAAAAATTAAGTAAAAATGATAGTTTAAGGCGGCTTTGCACTATCATTTTAAATCATTGTCCTACTAAGTATATTTAATCTTAAATATACTTAGTAGTAATTTATTTTCATAATCAAGACGAAGAACCGCTTCGAGTCTTGATTATTCAACTTTCTTACCGAATTTAGGATAAGTTCTTATTCTAAATTCGCATTATAATATATTCAATAAAAATTTGGCGTGCTTCAACTTGTCTATTATTATGAAATAAATATCTATTAAAAAAATAGTTTGTTAGGGTTAAAGCTTGTCTTTTTTCTTCTAATGTAATCTCACTATCATCTGAAAGTAAAAATTTTGGTAAAATCAATAATTTATCTTTGTAAGGCTTCCCTACTTCATATGATAATGCTCTAGCTGATTTAGGTGATACATAGGTTAAATCAGTTGTAACCTGAGTCACGCCGCACTTGGTAAGATCAAGCTTATAACCCGTCTTGGCAAGTAAAGCCAGCTCAAAATTAATATAATCACGAAAACAAAAATTCTTTGATAAATTATCTAAATAGTTAATTAGAAATGAAAAAAAATTAGAATGTTCTTCTCTTTCATGAAATAACTCTTTGATTAAAGATATAACGGAATTAAAGGCATATAATTTAGCTTTATTTATGATAAAATAACCGGTGTAAGATTTGATGAGTTCGCATTTAGCCATGCCGATATGTTCGTGTAGTCTTGCCTGCCAAAGAAAATCTACAATATTTCCTTCTTGATATATAAATTTGCTTTTTTTAGAAGATTCTTTTACGACTCCCGAATATAAACCATGATTTTTAGTAAAAACCGTAATAATAAATGTATTTTCTTTCAAAGGTTTTTTAGCAATTATTACTCCTACATCTTTGATATTCATAGTTTTTCCTTGATGTCATATCGCGACTTGTACTTGAGGTATCCAGTCTTTTTTAATTTTTTTTGGATCCCGTGGCGGGGCCACGGTATGACATAGAGTGTTTTTCCACTCCACCCAATAACCCTCTAGCTTCCTTAGAATCCCCTGTATATACTATATTATTGTATCCTAGTTTGATTGCAGTAAATAAAGCGGCGTGATCCTCTCCTACATTTACGGTAAGCTCTAAAACTTTTTTCGGAAATTCTTTACTTAAAATTTTAAACATGTAATCAATTGCTAGCATACCGTAATATTTTACGCTAGAGGCATGATTTGTTAATATCAACTGCTCTTCTACATTAGATAAAAAATTACGTGCTTCTTCCAAATTTCTTATTTCATAAACTATATAGTCAAATGATTTGAATTCACTGAACGAGTCACTCGTCGCACTCCTATTAGTTATAGGCTTCGCTCCTTGCTCCTTGTAATTAAATCCAACTGATTTGACTATACTCATTTGATTATCTCTTTTAAATCCTTTAAATGTAAGACGGAAGATATAAAGTCATACGTTAAATTCTCAAGTTTAGAGCAGATAATCTTATTAAATCCAAGCTTTACGGCTTCTTTTATTCTTGTTTCTGCTTTTGCAGTTTTTCTTATCTCACCCGATAAGCTTATTTCACCGAAGAAGATGCTATGTTCGGGTACAGGTTTGCCAGTTGCGGCAGATATTAAGCTCGCTGCTACTGCAAGGTCCGAAGCAGGATCGGCAATTTTAAGCCCTCCAGCGATGCTTAAATATACTTCATAATTAGCAAGATTAAGTCCTATCCTACTACTAAGCACGGCAAGTATCATTGATAATCTATTAGCATCCCAGCCCACCGCAGAGCGTCTAGGAGTTACCATATTTGAAGGTACTATGAGGGCTTGTACTTCCATAAGTAATGGTCTTGAGCCTTCAATTCCTGCAAAAATAGACGTACCTATAACGTTCTGCTCTCGCTTCATCAAAAATAGTTCAGACGGATTTGTTACTTCAATAAGCCCGCTGCCGCTCATCTCAAATACTCCTATTTCACCCACACCGCCAAAACGATTTTTATATGAACGTAAAATACGAAAATGATTATTATGATCTCCCTCGAAATATAGCACGGTATCAACTAAATGCTCAAGTATCTTAGGACCTGCTAGCTGACCGTCTTTAGTTACGTGACAGCTTAGTAAAATAATTATATTGTTTTGCTTAGCATAATTAACAAGTTCATTTGCACATGTACGAATTTGTGAAACAGTGCCTGGAGGCGAGGATAATTCTTTTGTGGTAATTGTTTGAATAGAATCAATCACTACTAAATCAATATTATTTTTATTAGCTTCTATACTCGCAATAATATCTTCCAAATTAGTTGCTGCTAAAATATCGGTATTATAGTTAGTTAGATTTAACCTTATGGCTCGGAGTTTTATTTGGTCTAATGATTCTTCGCCCGTTATATATAAGCAATTCATCTTTGATACAAAGTTACTTGCTGCTAGTTGTAGTAACAAAGTAGATTTGCCTATGCCAGGGTCTCCTCCTATTAATATAGCAGAACCAAGCACCAAACCGCCACCTAGTACTCTATTTAATTCGCCTATAGGGGTAGGGATGCGTAACTGTTCGGCTACGTGACCTGAAAGCTTATCGAAATCTTGTTTGCTACCTGTTTTAACAATTGCTTTATTCGTGCTTACTATCTCTTCGACAATACTACCCCATACACCGCAGTCAAAGCACTGCCCCGACCATTTAGGACTAGTATTTCCACAGTTAGAACAGATATAATGTTTCTTGTCTTTGGTCATATTAACTAGTAGTCCTAGATATTTGCATAATACGTATACGATCCTTTATATATGGCCATTCGTTACGTTCTACAAGTTCTAAATCATAATGTGATTGTAGATTAATCCACATTTGAGCCGAAGTTTGAAAATATTTACCTAAACGCAAAGCCATATCAGCAGTGATTGATCTTCTGCCATGCACTATAGCATGGATACGGCTAGGCGGTACATCAATATCACGAGCTAACTGGTTTTGACTTATATTCAAAGGTTTCATAAATTCTTCTTCTAATACCTCACCTGGTGTTACAAGAGTGATTAATTGGTGCATACAACCTCCTTAATGATAATCAATAATGCAGACATCATGAGCGCTTCCATTGTGCCAAATAAAACATATACGCCATTGATCGTTAATGGAAGTGTTGAGAGATAAGGAATTAAGCAGAGAATTACAGGAAGGATATTTTTTTTGGAAAAATTTGTGTTTAAATTTAAGATAAATTTTGGTCAGTATATACAAAATTAGTAGAAATTTTGTTACTATCTATGCGTTATCTATGATAATATTAGCTACCCGTTAAAACGGTTAATCGTTTCAAATTAAAACATATAGCCTTCATAAATTCAGAGAATTGAATTTTGACAATACCAATATATCTGACACGTTTATTATCTTGTGAAAATACTCTTTCAAAAGGTGCTCTAATTTTTGTATAATATTTATCAAGGTCAAAATTCTTATCTTGCATGTTATTTTTCTTTACAGCACAAAGATGCACTCCTTTCCTAGTGGCTGCATCTTTGACAGGCTTTGTACAATATGCTTTATCTACAAACTTATTACCTCCTTTACAACCAATTTTAGCTTGTTTATCATTTGCAACTTTAGACAAACTCTTATTATTGAGCTTGTCATATTTTTGCTTCCTCAACTCATCACGTTCTTCCCAAAGACTAGATTTTGAGATTAAATGAGAGGCATCCACAAAAGTAAATACCTCACTCTTATAACCTTGCTTTCTTAGTTGATCTCTAAAGTTTGTAAATATTTTTGATAGTAAATTAGTACCTATCTTCTTACGTATTTTACTAAACACACTATAATCTGGTGTCGTCTCTGTAAGAGCAAAATCACAAAACCATTTGCCAGCAGTACTATCAGCTAAATAACGCTCTAATTCTCGATTAGATAAGTCTTCCATAAACTGTAAAAGCAAATATTTAAATAACTGTAATGTTCCATAGCCTTTATAATTAGCTTCAGTTTCTAGCACTAATAACTCTTTTTCAACTGCTTTAAAATTAAATAAACTTTTAAATCTACGATATTGATGATCTGTGCTAACTAATTCATCTAAACTGACCATTGTTATTTGATGCTCTAACATTTCTTTACTTTCTTATTTTTTTATTACATTATAACCTCTTACTACTCATATCTCAACACTCCCTTAATACGAATACTATGTTGATCTATTCTGTCACCTTTTAATGACTCAAGATTATTACCGGGCGGAGAACGTAAATCATTAATATTACTAGCCGAATTCAGTAATTTAAGCTTTCTTTGTGCTTGACAAGAGATAGAATTAAAACGCTTTGTAAATTTGTTATAAAATAGTTTTTCAGTGTCAGAACAAGCAAAAGATACAATCATGGATATAACAGTTTTAGTATTGCTTTAATAGTATTAACAAAAATATAATACATCAAATTTTATGTCATTTCAAGAAGATTTAGATATTGTTTGCATAGATTAATTATTATATTTCAAAACCAGTAGCTTACTCTTACTATATAGTTTTTCACGTAAAATTTCAATATTTTCATCTAAAGCATAATCATCTAGTTTAGCCATCTCAATAACTATGATAGTACCGTCTCTAAGCCAGTTATTTTTTATCAGCAATTTCATTACTTTAGTTACTATATCTTTATGATAAGGGGGGTCTATAAATATAAGATTAAATGATTCATTTGCTTTCGGTAGATTTAAAGCATTAATATTAACCAAATTAACATTATTTTCAATGTTTAGAGATTTAGCAAATCCTTCTGCTATTTTTAATGAGGATGTATCAATATCAATTAAGGTAGCAAAACCTGCTCCTCTTGATAGGCTTTCAAAAGCAAGGCTACCGCTACCGGCAAATAAATCGAGAATGTGGGTATTTTCGTTAAATAATTTATTACCGGTAAACTCACCGGAGGTTAATATACTAAATATTGCCTCTTTGAGCTTACCGGTGGAAGGTCGATATTTGATATTTTTAGCGGTAGGTATAATTTGGTTTCTATATTTACCGGATATTATTTTTAACACTTATTTAGTTATATGCTTCTTTTGTTGAATTTGTTTTTTTTTTCATCTTTTATTTTTTTGACAAATCCTTTGCCTTTAGTGTTAGGCTTAAATTTTGCTGCAAATTTACCAGGCTCTGTTTGTTGTTTTTCTACAGTTTTATCTTTTATTTCTACTTTTGGCGTTTCCTGGTTTAAATTATTTTGTGCTTGTTTTAAAATATCTTGTTCTTTAGCTTTATCAATATTATTATTTAAATTTTCTTCTCTTTCTTTAGATTTTTTTGTCTCAGCTTTTTGTCTTGCCTGTTGTTTTTCTGTTACTAATTCATCAATATTTTCAGGAGGCGGTGAGATATATTTATCTATACTGCTAGTCAAATTTTCAAATGATTTCTGAAGATTGCGTAAAGGTTTTTGAGTAAGTTTATAAGTTCCGGTAGCGACTAGACCTCCGGCTAAAATACCTGCTCCTAGAATAACAGCTTTAGTAGTAAGGGCCGTGCCGGTGACCAATAATACAGGCATCACTACAAAAGGTACAGTTGCTACTGCAAGACCCGCTACTACGGCAAGCCCTACTAAAAATTTCTTACTTGCTAAAAAATTTGTTACGCTGCTAATTCCTGATGTAGTAGTTTTAGCAATTTTTGTACAAAGCTGTCCTACTCCGGTTTTCAGAAACCAAAAATTTTTTTCTCTTGCATGAATTTTATCTTGTAATTTAGCATGTTCGTTAACATTGACAGATGTTTTTTTACCGTCTTTATCTTGATGATCTAAATTCCCTTTAGCTTCGCCTTTAGTATCATGCATCTTTGTAGCATCGTTGATTTTTGCTTTATCAAAATCTGCTCCTTCTTTATTAATTCCAGCTAGATTTGCTGCTTTTAGATTAGCTTGCTTTAGATTTGCTTCTTTGAATATAGCCTCGGCTGCTTCTACTGTTTGCATATCGGCATTTTCAAGTAGCGCTTTAGTGAAATCGGCTTTAGTAAGATCGGCACGCTGCATAATTGCATTTTTAAAGTTAGCTTCCTTAGCATTAATATTTTTAGCAATAGCATCAGAAATATTTAATCCTTCAGCTTCTGCTTTTTCTAAAGTAGCATTACTTAACTTAGCAAATTGTGCAGTTGCATTAGTAAGCGTAGCGTTTGTAAGATCGGCATATTCAAGATTTGCTTTATCAAGCTTTGCTTTTGTTAAATCAGCATTCTTAAGTTTAACACGCTGCATTATAGCTTCTCTTAAGTCAGCTTCTTTTAAAGATAGTATATTTTCAAATTCAGTATCGCTAAAATAGGCATTCCTTGCAGTTATGCCTTGCATGTTACATTGCTCTTTAAATTTTGTTTCTAATGCATGTGTTTTATTCATAAAAGCATTTTCAAGATCAGTAGAAACGATATTTGCTTGATCTAGAAGTGCATTATTTAAAACTACTCCCTGCATTTGAACTCTTTGCATATCTGCATAAGCAAGTGATATACCGGTAAGATTAGAATTTTTCCATTCTGAATCTTTAATAATTAACTTTTCGGCATCGGCATTAACCATCATAACAGCATTAAATTTGCTATTTGTTACCTCTGCTTCAGATAAATCTACTTTAGGCATGTAAGCTCTCGACATATCACTATTTTCAATTTTGCTATTTTTAAGATCAGCAAAAAGAAATCCTGCGTTACGAGCCATAACATTTTGAAAAACGGCATTTTGTAAATTAGCTCCTTCAAAATTAGTAAAATCTAAATTACAATCCGAAATTTTAATATTTTCTAAATTAGCTGAAGCAAATAATGTATTCTTCAGGTTAAGATTAGTAAGAGTTTTAGCTGATAAATTAATTTCTGAAAGATCAGGGATTATATGTGTATCTTTTGAAAGATTTTTTTGTTTTCTAACAAAATCGGTAAGAGATAATTTTGTGTCAGATTGTTTTGCTGCTTCAGCTAAATATAGATCAAATTCGGCAGAAGTTAATTTTATATATTCTTTCGGTATATCACGCTCTTTGGCAGTCGAACCTATAATATATGATGGGTCTAGTTTTATTTGTATTTCTTCATTTTTTAGCTGCTCAAAAATATCTGCAAGACCGTTACCGCAGAACATTCTAAGGTTATCTAAAGCATATATTTCAGTTTCTAGTTTATTTACTTCATGCTGTAACTTATTGATTTTTTCTAGTTCATTTCGTCGATTTTGAGCAATAGTTTCTGCACTATTCCAAAAAGCATTTAAAAGATTGGCAGCAATCCCAGGATTATCTAGGTTTTGCTTTAGAGTTTCTAACTCTTCTTGCTTAGTCTTTAGCTCTTTTGATTTAACTGTATGTAAAGTTTCTTCGTCTTCCGTAGCTAGAATATATTTCTTTTTATTTGTAGTTTCATCTATAACTACTTCTTTAATGCGTTCTTTTTCTAAATCCTTATCTATATATTTATTTAATCTTTCAAGATCTGAAAAAGATAGTTTTATATCTCGTATTTTATCTTTTAGATTGGGGATTTTATAGTTATCATAATCTTTATAATTAAAGTCTGTGTAATGAAGATTTGCTCCTCTAAAGTCGGTACCGATAAATGTACAATCATTAAATTTTACATTTGTTAAATCTGAATCACATAATATGGTATTTGTTAAGTCACAATTATTAAATACGGCATCTGTTAATATTGTACCTTGGAAATTAGCATTGACTAAATCTGCGTTAATTTCCATATTTTCTAAGCTAGTAATGATAATTTTATCATTATCTTCAGCGAAATATTTATTTTTGATAAAATCATTTAATGAGACACTAGGGTTATCTTTTATATAACCAAGATAATCGTTTAAGTCTTTTTCTTCACATTTATATATATTAAGATTTGTCATATGTTTTCTATTGTCATATGTTTTCTATGTAATTAGTTAAAATACATTAATAATAACACATTACTAATTATTTTTCCAGTATTTTATTATTTATTTCTTTATAAGCTCCGGGTTTTAGATTATCTATTGTAAAACTACCATATTGAACCCTAATTAATTTGTTAACTTTTAGTCTAAAATACTCAAATATTCTTCTAATTTCACGATTTTTTCCTTCAAATAAAACTACTTCAAACCAAGAATTACTCTTATTTTGCTTAAGTAACTTTATCGAATGAGGATTATAAAATATCCCGTCAATTTCTAAATTTTTATAATCGCTTTTTAGTAGAATATCAGACTTCCCATATGCCCTAACATGATATACTCGCTTTAACCTATTTGAGGATAGCTCAAACTGACGAGCTAAGTCACCGCTATTAGTTAGTAATAACAAACCTTCGCTATTTAAATCCAGCCTGCCTATTGAAATAACACGAGGTAAGCCGGTTAGCTGCTCAAATACCGTTTTACGAGATAAGGGGTCTTTATGAGTGGTAATTAAACCGACAGGCTTGTAATAAATCCAAAGCCTTGGTTTTTGCAATTGATTGATTAATATGCCTGATACTTCAATTTGATTACTAATATCAACATTTGTAGCCGGTGATAAAATTGTAATGCCGTCTACTTTTACTTGTCCTTCGAGTATCAGCTTTTCAGCATCACGCCTAGAACATATTCCTGCATTACTAATTATTTTGGCTAATCTCTGCATTTTTAAATATAGTAAATTTCATAGACATCTTTCTAGACCGGCTTCTAGAGGTTATTTAGAAAGCTGTCTAATAAAAACATACAAAAATACCCTTAAAAAGCAATATTAATAATTTGACATAAATAATTAATATAATTATACTATATCTATCGTTACATATATTTTAACAAAATTATACGAATGTTAATTTTACTTATCAAAACTTTTTCCTTTAAAATCTTATCTTCTTTTTTTAGCTGATTTTCTTTTTAGCAAAAATTACATACTTTTTTCTTTAATCTAAACTTCATTAAATTATGCAAAAACTTATTGGTTCAATCCTGTTAATTTCAGGTACTTGTATAGGTAGCGGTATGATAGCACTGCCTATGGTATTAGCAAAATTAGGTATAATACCTAGTATAATATTGATGTTTATAATTTGGTTTATAATGTATTATACTTCTTTAATTAACTTGGAGCTTAATCTTCAAGCGGGTAAAGGCTTAACACTGGGGATGCTTGGAAAGTATTTTTCAGGACATACTGCTCAAATCATCGGTACGGTAAGCCTTAAGCTCCTTTCATATGCTTTACTTGCAGTATTTATATATGGAGGTTCTTTAATATTACAGAAGTTATTAGCTTTAGATACAAGTATAACTTATATAGGAGCATGGTATGTTATTATTAGCATTCTAATATTATTATTACCTCTAAAGTTAGTAGATTATATAAATCGAGTACTATTTATCGGATTGCTTATAATAATTGCAATTTTAGTTATTGCACTTGTTTCCATGATTCAGTGGGACAATTTACCTTTATTCTCACCAAATTATAAAGAAATATCTATGGGGCGTAGTAACTCCGGTAGTTTTTACTTCATTTGGTTTTCAAGTAATCTTCCATACCTTAACTAATTATTGTAACAAAGATGCTAAAATGCTAAAGACGGCGTTTTTATTTGGCAGCTTAATTCCTGCAATAGTATATATAATTTGGACTTGTAGTATTCTTATTGTAGTACATCATAATAATCCAACATTTTACCAACAAATGATTACAAGTAATGTAGAAGTCGGAGATTTAATTAAGGAATTAAGTAATATAGCAAAATGGCAGTCCGTACAATTATTAGTTTGGATAATTTCAACTCTTTCTATCGCTATGTCAATACTCGGAGTAGGAGTAGGGCTATGTGATTCCCTTAAAACTATGTTTATGAATTCGATCCCGAATGTAGTGATTCGTAATATGAGCGCTTCTATTGTTACTATATTACCGGCTTATATTGTAGCAGTAGTAGTACCTAATGCTTTTATTACAATTTTAGGATTTGCCGGTATGATTCTTATAATAATTGCAATTTTATTACCGGTTTATCTGTTATATAAAGCAAAGATAAAGAATTTTTATTATCCTGAATTGCAAAAACAATATCTAATTATTATATGTGTAATTGTCGGAATGCTTATAATGGGCTATGAACTTGTTAACATTAGCTAAATAAACTATTAGATGCAAGCAGGTTATAGATTGATAAAATCCACTGTGTCACCCCGTGGCTTGACCACAGGGTCTAGTTAAAAATACTAATATTAGTATTTTTAGTTGTTTTACTGGATACCGTGGACAAGCCACGGGATGACATCGAGCGGGTTTTTTGAGCCATGCAACAAGGCTGGACAAGCCGCAGGGTGACAGTGAAAAATCTGCGAATACTCACATTAAACAGAATTAAAAGTTCTTTTCTCCAAATTACCAAATTTAGAAAATTGACTATCATAATAAAGCGGAACATTTCCAACCGGTCCGTTACGATGTTTTGCAACGATTATGTCAGCAATATTATATACTTTATTGAGCTTATCTAGCCATTCGGCATGTTTAGCATCGCCTGTTGCCGGTTCTTTTCTTGTTAAATAATATTCTTCACGGTAAATAAACATTACTATATCAGCATCCTGTTCTATAGTTCCTGATTCTCTAAGGTCGGATAGCATAGGTTTTTTATCCTCACGTAATTCTACCGCTCTTGAAAGCTGAGATAACGCAATAACCGGAATATTTAACTCTTTTGCTATTGCCTTTAAACCTTGGGTTATTTCTGAAATCTCGCTAACTCTATTTTCAGATTTACTTACTCCTCTAATTAATTGTAAATAATCGATAAATAATATACCGAGATTATGCTTGCGTTTCATTCTTCTAGCTCTTGTTCTTATAGCGGAAATAGATAGAGCAGGGGTATCATCGATAAAAAATTGTAATTCCGATAAAGTATTTGCTTCTTTACGAAGGCGGTTATATTTTTCTTCACTTAGAATCCCCGTACGAAGAGAGGTAGAATCAATTTCTGCACACATTGAAAGTAGACGTGTGGTTAGCTGTTCTGAGGACATTTCTAAAGAGAAAAAACCTACCGACTGAATTTCTTGATTATCCCTAATATTTTTAAGACGCATATTATTACAAGCGTTAAGTGCAAGATTTATAGCGAATGCCGTTTTACCCATCGATGGACGTCCTGCGAGAATTAAAAGATCAGAATTATGAAAGCCGAATAATTTATTATCTAAATCAAGCAAACCTGTAGATATACCGATTACGTGATCGTTATTTTTCATAGCCCTATTGATGCTAGCAAGGGATTCTGAAATAGATATACCGATTTTGGTAAAACTTTTTTCATTTAAGCCTTCGCTAGCTAAATCGTAAAGTTTAGCTTCGGCATGTTCAATCTGTTCCTTTGCTTCAACTTCTAATGAAGAATTATAGGCATTATTTACTACTTCTTCACCGATATTTATTAAGTTACGCTTTATTGCTAAATCATATATTATTTTACCGTAATCAATCGGATTTATTACCATCATTGACATAGTTATCAATTTTGCTAAATATTCCGCTCCTTCTATTTCTTGAAATAGTTCATCTTGAGTTAACATACTACGTAAAGTAATAGGTGTAGCTATCAAACCTTTTTCGGTAATTTTTTCAATTGCGTTATAGATTTTTTGATGAATAGGCTCAAAAAAATGTTCATCACGTAAAAATTCCGATACGTAATTTAGTAATTCATTATTGGTTAAAATTGCCCCAAGTAGCATTTGCTCTGCTTGAACATTTGAAGGTAAAACCCTTGGGATAGGAATATCTACTTCTTCGTTAGCAGCTATGTTTTTGTCATTATTTATTTTATTACGTGCCATTGTTGTTTGTTAAATTATTATATGGTTTGAAAAGTATACAGTGTCATACCGTGGCTTGACCACGGTATCCAAAAAACAATAAAAATACTAAAATTATTAGTATTTTAAACTGGATCCCGCGATCAAGTCGTGGGATGACAGAGGTGAAATTGATCCACGCAACAATGCCTTCCCGCCTACGCGGGAATGACATAAGAACGATGCAATGTATCAATTTAAACATTTTTATGCCAATTTTTTATAGATGGGTCGGAAATACCATATAGTTTAAAATTTCTCTTTGCTTGATTTAAACTTACTTCGTTCGCTCCGCCTTCAAATTCAGGATTATAATACTGAACATCATCATCTTCCCATGCACATAAAGAACATATAATATGTGATCCTGGAAAATCATCAGCATTGCTTATAACTCCCCCAGCGTTTAATTAAATTAGTTTCAATATCGAAAAAATCTAAAACTCTAGTAATAGAATGATTCACTATATCATCTATTGCTTTAGGATTATTATAAAAAGCCGGCATGGGCGGTGCTATGATACCGCCGTAATTCGCTACTTTTAACATATTTTCTAAATGTCCAATATGCAAAGGCGTTTCACGGGTCATTAAAATAAGTTTTCGTCTATCTTTAAGTACAACACCTGCTGCTCTACTAATTAAACTATCTTCCATTGAGTGAGCGATACTTGCTAAGGTCTTCATACTACAAGGGGCTATTATCATGCCTGAAGTTTTAAAAGAGCCGCTTGAGATAGTAGAACCTAAATCTTCATCATCATAATAATAATTAGCGAGAAACTTAACTTCATCTATAGAATATTTAGTTTCAAGCTTTATAGTAAGAGCTGCTCCCTCTGAAATAACTAAATGAGTTTCG
Organism: Rickettsia asembonensis; assembly: GCF_000828125.2. Lineage (NCBI taxonomy): Bacteria > Pseudomonadati > Pseudomonadota > Alphaproteobacteria > Rickettsiales > Rickettsiaceae > Rickettsia > Rickettsia asembonensis. Next base: position 29,665 of record NZ_JWSW01000075.1, read on the forward strand.
ATATTTTGTTCTTTTAGTACTTCAAGCAAACGAATACCGTATATTGCTCCTGATGCTCCGGAAATTGCTATAACAATTTTTTTTTCTTTATTCATCTAGGTTTCTATAATTTATCAGTTTAGTATATAATAAAAAAATTTTTATAAAACATATAATATGCGAATAGCAAAAATATTATTACCGGCAGCAAAATTATTCCCTCTAGATTATTTAATACCTGAAAGTTTAGTTTTAAATATCGGTGATCTTGTCGTCGTGCCTTTTAGAAGTAAAGAATTAATCGGTATAGTATGGGAGTTTGCTACTATTCCTGAAGCAAAAAAGCTAAAAACCGTAAAAGAAAAAGTACCGCTAGATTTAAGCATTACTTCAGAAGTTTTAGAATTAATTAAATGGATGAGTAGCTACTATATGTCAGAACTTGGGAGTATAGCCAAGTTAGTATTACCTATAGATATTGCTGAAAAACCGATTAAAGTTAAAGAGCAGAAAGTAAATAATAGCTTTGTACTACCTGATTTGTCGGAAGAGCAGAAACAAGCAGTAACAATTTTGAATGAAAGTAATAAGCCAACACTTATTAAAGGTGTTACGGGATCAGGTAAAACAGAAATATATTTTCATCTAATAGCAGATTACTTAGTAAAAGGTAAACAAGTGCTTATTATGCTGCCTGAAATTGCTTTAAGTACACAAATTATTAATCGTTTTATAGAGCGATTCGGTTTTGAGCCTATCATATGGAACTCAAGCGTTACCAAAGCTCAAAAAAAAATGATTTTAAGAGGTATATTAAGCGATAAAGTTAAAGTAGTAATTGGGGCTAGAAGTAGTTTGTTTTTACCTTTTAAAAATCTCGGTTTGGTGGTTATAGATGAAGAGCATGACGATTCCTATAAACAAGATGACGGTATATTATATAATGCTCGGGATACGGCTATCGTAAGAGGTACATTTGATAAAGCACAAATTGTTTTGTGTTCGGCAACACCGTCTATTGAAACGATGTATAATATAGAAATAGGTAAATATCAATTGGTTACATTGGTTAATAGATACAAAAATGTCGATTTGCCGAATATAGAAATAATCGATATGACTAAAGAAAAGCTATCTAAGAATTCCTATTTATCCAAGCTTCTTATAGAAGCTATCAAAGATAATTTAGATAATAAAAAGCAAGTATTATTATTTCTTAATAGGCGTGGTTATGCTCCGCTCATGCTATGCAAAGCTTGTGGTCATAGATTTACCTGTAAATTCTGCTCTTCTTGGATGGTAGTACATAAAGCAACTAAAAAACTTGAATGTCATCATTGCGGTTATCAAAGTAAAATTTTTAGTTCTTGTCCTGAATGTCTAGAGGATGAAACATTAACTATCTGTGGTCCAGGTATAGAAAGAATAGAGGAAGAAGCGAAAGCACTCTTTCCTGAGAGTAAAATTGCGGTGATAAGTAAAGATCATGCTAAAAACCCTGAAAAAATAGCACAGCTTTTGCATCAAATGGAAAATCTAGAAATTGATATATTAATAGGAACGCAAATGATAACTAAAGGTTATCACTTTCCGAATCTTACTTTAGTTGGAGTAATAGATGCTGATCTTGGAAGCAATAACGCCGATCTTAGAGCATCTGAGAGAACTTTTCAGCTACTACATCAAGTAGGCGGTAGAGCGGGTAGGGGAGATGGTAAAGGTGTAGTATATTTACAAAGCTATTATCCTAATAATATAATTTTTAGTTATGTTAAAGCCGGCGATGAAGATAGTTTTTTTGCAAATGAACTTGAAATAAGAAAATCAGCAGGTATGCCGCCATTTTCCAAAACGGCATCGGTAATTTTATCAGGTTCCAATGAGTCTAAAATTTTAGAGATTGCTAGAGATATGGTCCGAATTGTACCAAAAGCAAACGTGAAAATTTTAGGACCGGCAAGCTCATTAATGTCAAAGCTCGCTGGTAAATATCGTTACCGGATACTTATTATAGCCGATAAGAAATTTAATTTGCAGAAATATTTAAAATTTTGGCTAAGCCTTATAAAAATTCCTTCTTTTTGCCATCTAAAAATAGATATCGATCCTAAAAGTTTTTATTAGCTTCTATATCTTTCTCCTTTATTCTTTGATGGTGGTACATTAGATGAATGAGGAGAAGGATTAGTAAGAGATTTTTGTATTTCTGCTATAGCTTTTTTAGTATTTTGAGTAGAATTTTTTATAGCATCTTTATAAAAAGCAGCTTTAGCTTTATCTCCGGTAAATGAATATTTTATAAAATTACCAATATTTTTCCAAATAGGATTATTATCCATTTTTGTAGTTTCTTCGCACCATTTACCTACCTCTTTCAGTTTTGCTTCAACTTTAGTTATAGCAGCTGGATTATGTTTATTATCATCATAAATTTGAATAAGGTTGTTTACTTTTTCTTTAAATTCAATGTGTTTTCTACTTTGTTTTAAATTGGCTATTATATCATCACTGTTTACTAATTCTCTAAGATTATCAATTATATCAGGTAATTTAGGTGGCTCAGGTAATTTATAATGTTGATTGATTTTCTCAAATTTATCTTTGTGTGGATGATTCTTTATTAGATCATCTTCTATAAAAGAAACAAACTCTTTTTGAGGTACTCCTACTTGTTTTATTAGCCGTCCTAATGATTGTTCATAAGCTTTAATAGTAACGTCAAGACGCTTTCTTGCCATAGCACCGCTTAATTCTATATAGCGGCTAAATTCCGGAATCAAAGCATCTTTGGTATCAATATTATGATCTTTAAAAAATTTCTCTATTTTCTCTTTTACGCTTAAATTAGATTGTTTTTTAGGTATTTCTTCCGGTACTTTTGTTTGTTTCTGAGCGGGTTTTGAAAAAATAATAGGCTTTTGGATTTCCACTTGTGGAGATGTGGTATCGACAAATATATCAAGTGCTTGGGAATGTGTAGTTAAGTCAGTCTGTTTTTTATGTTCCTCGTTCCATGCCTTTATTTTCTCAGGAGTAGGTTTTGGAGGAACAGCCGGTTTTGTATTTTTTGGTGGGGTATCTGGGGTATCTGATATATTTGATTTTTTTCCCACTCTTTTATTCTATCTTTTACTGATTTTGGAATATTATCTTGTGCCATATTAAGCTCCTATATTTATTTACATAATTAAACCATATTTTTATTTTCGTTAGTTTGCTTAAATTTTTTATAAATTGCAAGTAAAATTTCTTTTTGTAATGCAATATTTTTACTATAAGATAATTAGGTTATATATTAGAATCCAAGTTATTAACTAAAATAGATGTGAATTTTATGTACCCCCTTATTAGACTTAGAAGAAATAGAAAAGCTTTTTGGCTTAGAGAATTAATAGCGGAAAGTAGCTTATCGGTTAATGATTTAGTGTTGCCTTTATTTGTTGTTGAAGAACATAATGAAAGACAAGAAATTAAGACTATGCCCGGTATATATCGCTTATCGATCGATCAGATAGTGGAAACGGCAAAAAAAGCAGCAGGACTTGGTATTAATGCTATTGCATTATTTCCTAGTATTGATCAAAGTCTAAAAAGTGAAAATGCCGATGAGGCTTATAATTTAGATAATTTAATATGTAGAACTATTAGAAGCATCAAAAACGCTAATATCGATATTGGTATAATATGCGATGTAGCACTTGATCCTTACACTACAAGCGGTCATGACGGTATTGTACATCATGGGGAAGTTGATAATGATAGATCAGTAAGAGCTTTGTGTAATCAAGCATTAGTGCTAGCAAAAGCCGGAGTAGATATTGTTGCACCTTCCGATATGATGGATGGAAGAATCGGGGCTATAAGGGAATATCTTGACAAAGAGGGGTTTATAAATGTTGGAATTCTTGCTTATGCCGCTAAATATGCTTCAAGCTTTTACGGTCCGTTTCGTGATGCTGTTAAGAGTAATAAAAAGAATTATTTAGATAAATCAAGCTATCAAATGGATGTACGTAATATTAAGGAAGCAATGCTTGAGATTGAGCATGATATAGCAGAGGGAGCCGATATGGTTATGGTGAAGCCCGGTATGCCGTTTTTGGATGTTATTCGTGAAGCGGCGAATAATTTTAATGCTAAAATTTTTGTATATCAGGTTAGCGGAGAATATGCAATGTTAAAATTTGCAGCAGAAGCAGGGGCAATTGATTGGGAGAAAGCTTTGATGGAGTCATTAATTAGTTTTAAACGTGCCGGTGCAACAGGTATATTTACCTATGCTGCTCTTGAAGTAGCTGAAATATTAAATAATACTCGATGAACTTCAAAAATTGGCTACGTCGTCCTACAAGTACTGCGGTGCTCACGTATTAAGTATACGCTCCGCTCCTCGTCTTGTGGACTCCTTGCTCTTTTTGAAGTTGATCTTCGTATATATAATATATATATTTCATTTAATTGGAATTAAATATACTAAATCCAAATTTTGTATTATGGAGCGAAAAAAATGATCAAAGATAAGAAATCAGTATTTAAAGGTTGGAATTTTTTAAAGCCTAAAGGAGGCGGAGCTAATGAAGCAGGAGAGCATGGCGGCGTATATCAAAGCTCAGACGGTAAAATTACGGCGATGATAAAAAAAGAGGCTTCAAGCTCAAAAAATATAGCCGAGTTTTTAGGATCCCAAATTTTTGAAGCTATAAGTCCCGGAAATGGAGCAAAGGTTAATTTAATTGCTTCTGATGATTTTAATAAATCTAAAGCCGTTGATTCACAAATATATGTCAAATCTGAATTTTTTGAGAATTATAGTAGTGATATGTATGTGGACATGGATAAACATATGTCTGTTAAAACTAAACCGAGTTCTTGGTTTAGAAAGGACGGCGGTAGACCGCTTTTTATGGGGGCTAGAAATAAATTATTTAGAACCTTAGAAAATGCTTTTAAGGAAATTAAGTATCAGAACTTTGAGAACATTATGCCGGCAAGTTTATTGATCGGTGATTTTGATATACATGTTGGAAATATAGGAGTTATCAGAGATCAAAAAAATACAAAAACTTTACCTAAATTAGTAAGAATTGATTTTGCCGGTAGTTTTGATAATTTAACAAATAATATCTATCCGCATTCAAGAGCCAAACATTTGCCTGGATTCGGTCCTACTAACCATTTTAGAGAATTTCCTTCTAATTTAAGAACAAAAAATCCTAATTTTGCCGATAGCTTACTTGCAGTTTCTAAAATTGATTTAAGCAAAACCATTGATAAAAGTTTTGATGAATTAACTAAATATTATAGTAATGAAGCAATTGCAGAATTTGCAAAACAAGCAATGCCAAAGAAATTTAATAATAAAAAATCTAAAGAAATAACGCCTGAAGAAATTAAGGCTAGTTTAATAGATACAATGAAAAAAAGACAAGAATCCTTAAAGGAATACGGCTTAGAAATTAAAGTAAATAGTTTAATTTCTAAAAAATATAGTTTTCCTTATTACGAAGTGAAAGAGCAAGGATTAAAAACATTAATGAAAGAGTATCCTGATTATTTTGAGAAAATTCTTAATTATGAAGAAAGAAAAAAAGGAGGACAAAAACTTAAATTAAGAAATAAAGTTACTACTAGTTTTGCAAGAATTTTAGAAATACTCGGTATCAGGGATAGTGCGAAAAAACATTTAATAAAGACAATAAAAAGTTTAAATGAAGATATTAAAGATGAAAGAAATTTAGCTGATTCTTCTGATAAAATAAAGAAAGAACCAAAACAAAAATCAGCAAAGACAAATATAGATGCAAATAGAGAATATGTAGACGCTCTAGAAAAATTTAAGAAAGAAGTCGGAACGGATGATATTGTTAGTGTTACTCCAAGTCAATTAGGTTTAGCTAAAAAAGCTAGAAAGTTAGATGAAGATATTAAAGATGAAAGAAATTTAGCTGATTCTTCTGATAAAATAAAGAAAGAACCAAAACAAAAATCTGTAAAGACAAATATAGACACAAATAGAGAATATGTAGACGCTCTAGAAAAATTCAAGAAAGAAGTCGGAACGGATGATATTGTTAGTGTTACTCCAAGTCAATTAGGTTTAGGTAGAAAAGCTAAACAGAAAGACCAAGATTTATTAAAATTAGATGAAGAAGATCTAAAACATATAAAGAATCTAAAAGAAAAGGTTATGAAGCCTACAAAAATTACTTCGGCTAGTGTTGTTAATAAAAAGTCTACACCGGCTAAAACGAGATAATAAATGAACCGAACAACAAGAAGCCTACAACTAAGTAATTAATCAGTAAAAGCCCATATTGCATAGGAAGCTTAATTACCTCAATCTTTTTAGAAAAATACATGGCTTTTACTACTTTAAGATAATAAAAAGCCGCAATTACGCTGGTAAAAATACCACAATAAGCTAATACGGATTCTTCTTGATTAATTGCTTGGTAAAAAAGGTAATATTTACCGAAAAATCCTGTAAGAGGAGGAATTCCGATCATCGAGAACATAACTATGCTAATTACGGCAGCTATAGTTTTATGGTCCTCTGCAATTCCTTGTATAGTTTTAAAACTAGCTTTATCGGCGTCTTTACCGAGCAGCATGATTAAGCAAGTAAAAAATCCTATACTTCCTACCGCATATATTAGAATATATAGTAAAGCTGCTTTATACCCTTCTTGATTATGCAGAAGAACGCCGATTAATACATAACCGATATTTAAAATAGTACTATAAGCCATTAATCTTTTTAGAGAAGTTTGACGAATGGCTCCAAAAGCTCCAAACAGCATAGATAATATAGCAATTATCTTTATTAAATTATAATTAATAGGATAGTAATTACCTATAATTAATTTGCTAATATTTAATAAAACAATAACCATACCTATTTTTGAGGCAGCGGTGAAATAAGTAACCGAACTAATCGGTGATCCTTCATATACGTCAGGAACCCAAAAATGGAGTGGAACGCTTGAGAGTTTAAAGAAAATACTACTTAAAAATAATACAATACCGATTATTAAACCAAGATTCATCCCAGAATTATTATTTAGTTTATATAAGATATCCTCAAATTGTAGGCTTCCGCCGAATCCGTATATAAAAGAAATCCCGAACAATGATAAACAACTAACTAAACTACCTAAGATAAAATATTTTAAAGCACCCTCCGATGATTTAATATCATTTAATTTGAATCCTGCAAGTGCATATGAAGTTAAAGCAGTAAGCTCCATACCGCAGAATAATAATAGAAAATTCCGTGATGAAATTGCAACAAAAATACCTACGACCGATAATAATATTAAAGTGATAAATTCAAACTTTAATTCCTCAGCAATAAGAATAGAGTAATCACGGTATATAATCATGGATATAATAGTGAATAGCAGCACTATGCTTTTACTAATACCGATATTTATTCCGGTAGCAAATGAGTACCATACTCCTTCATAGCTTGAGTACTTAAAGGTAAGAAAAATTGATAATATACATAATAAAATAATGATATTAGAAATAATTCTATTTTTATTTGGGATCATTGCGGCAAAAAACTGCCCTAAAAGTGCTATTAAAGTCAAAGTTATTTCAGGAAGTAGCAGTAGCATATAAAACTAATATTATTTATGGAAATATAGATATTAGTAAATAAATCATTTTTTATCAACAAACTTATATATAATATTGAACTTTAATACTACCTCTAATTAAAATTATTTTCTTCGTAAAATTTTACTTAGCTCTAATCCCATAATAATTATTGCAACTTGATAATTATTAGTTGCAATAAATAAAAAAATAAATTATTTTGATTAATCAATTTTAAATTGCTTAAATAAATTGAATTCTTAAACTCACACCTATAATTGTTTTAATCTAATTAGGTTTTCTAATAAAAATATATTTTAAGTGTTGAGAGATAAGATAAGGAATTAAGCAGAGAATTACAGGAAGGATATTTTTTTGGAAAAATTTGTGTTTAAATTTAAGATAAATTTTGGTCAGTATATACAAAATTAGTAGAAATTTTGTTACTATCTATGCGTTATCTATGATAATATTAGCTACCCGTTAAAACGGTTAATCGTTTTTCAAAAGGTGCTCTAATTTTTGTATAATATTTATCAAGGTCAAAATTCTTATCTTGCATGTTATTTCTCTTTACAGCACAAAGATGCACTCCTTTCCTAGTGGCTGCATCTTTGACAGGCTTTGTACAATATGCTTTATCTACATATGTAGCACCGGAGTGTGGCATAACATG